>JBLMYW010000001.1:0-7200 GCA_050258515.1 Acidobacteriota bacterium
TCGCATTGTAGGCACCAGCAAGGCCTTTATCTGCCGCAATGACGATAATCATACGCGATGCAATAGGCCGAGCTACAAACCACTTGTGATCATTCGTGACCCCTTGATGCGCCAAAAATGCTAATAGTTCGCTCGCTGCTTGCTCGTACGGGTGGGATGCCTTGGTGGCGTCCTGCGCGCGGCGCATTTTGCTGGCGGCCACCATTTGCATGGCCTTCGTAATCTGCTTCGTATTTTTAACGGAGCGAATGCGACCTTTTAATTGTCGCTGCGAAGCCATTAACCTTCAAATCCTTTCGCCACCGATTTTGCTACTTTAGCAATGAGTTTACCGTGGTCGCTATCGGCCTCGAGCTTTTCGCTGCCTTTATTTAGGGCCTGCATATCTTTCTTGTTGTCCGTCCATAGGCGGGTAAGCAAGGCTTTTTGCGCGTCCTTGATGTTCGCAGCCGGAACTTTATCAAACAGACCTTCGCTTACCGCAAAAATACTCGCTGCTTGTTCCCACACGCTCATTGGCTGGTACTGCGGCTGCTTCAAAAGCTCCGTCAAGCGCTGGCCGCGCTCGATTTGCTTCTTGGTTGCTTCGTCTAGGTCGCTGCCAAACTGCGCGAAAGAAGCAAGTTCGCGGAACTGACTCAGGCCAAGCTTTAGGTGGCCAGATACGCTCTTCACCGTCTTGGTCTGAGCATCGCCACCCACGCGGCTCACCGAAAGCCCGGCACTAATCGCAGGACGAATACCCTGGTAAAACAGATCCGTTTCCATGAAAATCTGGCCATCAGTAATTGAGATGACGTTAGTAGGAATATAGGCCGAAATGTCACCAGCCTGGGTTTCGATGATAGGCAGGGCAGTTAAGCTACCGGCACCTAGGTCATCAGAAAGCTTGGCCGAGCGCTCTAGCAAGCGAGAGTGCAGGTAAAATACATCGCCAGGGAAGGCTTCACGGCCCGGTGGGCGGCGGAGTAATAGCGACATCTGGCGGTAGGCAACGGCGTGCTTGGTCAGGTCATCGTAAATCATCAGCGCATGCTGAGAGTTGTCGCGGAAGTATTCACCCATAGCAGTACCAGAATATGGTGCCAGGTATAGCAATGACGCCGGGTCGCTTGGGCCTGTTGCGACAATGATGGTTTGATCCATCACGCCTTCTTGCTTAAGGCGCTCCACTAGGCCTGCAATTTTAGAAAGCTTCTGGCCAATGGCTACATAAATGTTTACGACGCCGGTCTTTTCGCGCGCTTGGTTAATCATGGTGTCAATGGCAATAGCAGTCTTGCCGGTCTGACGGTCACCAATGATCAGCTCACGCTGGCCGCGACCGATAGGGAACATGGCATCGATCGCCACAATACCGGTCATCATAGGCTCGTGCACGTGCTTGCGGCCCATCACGCCGATCGCTTCGCGCTCGACTGGCCCGCGTGCCGTTGCGGTAATTGCTGGGCCACCATCAAGCGGTTCGCCAAGTGGGTTTACTACGCGGCCGAGTAGCTCTGGGCCAACCGGAACTGACAGTACTTCGCCCTTCAAGCGTACCGTATCACCCGCAGCAACAGATTGGTCGCTGCCCAGGAGTACGGCACCGATTTCATCTTCCATTAGGTTTAGTGCAAACGCTTCGATCACGCCACTCTTCGTTTCAATCTCAAGTACTTCGCTGTACCCGGCACTCGTGAGCCCGTGTACCCACGCCACGCCGTCGCCCACGCGAGTAACGATACCGACTGATTCGAGTTTTTGCTCCGAATCCAGCTTGGCAATCGCGTCGCGCAGGCCTTTTGATAGTTCTGCAACTGCTATATCAGCCATCAATAAGCCTTTCTTATACCTTAGCCTGGCGCAGTGCCAGGAGTTTACGTTTAATAGTGGCATCGAGTAGTTTACCCGGTGTTTCGATGCGTACACCGCCAATAAGGCCAGGGTCGACAGATTCGGCAATAGTGATTTCCTTCGCGCCAACAAGCTGTGTAATCGCCGCCTCTAGCTCGCTAGTCAGCGGGTGAGCAGTCGCTACACGCGCAACTACCGTGCCGCGTGCCGCTAGTTCGTCCTCGATAGCACGCACCACTAACTCTGCTTCGCGCAAACGGCGCGACTCTATAAGGTACGCCGCGATCTCTTGCAGTGCAGCAGAAAGCTCGCCAGTTTCATACGCATTGACCGCATACTCAGCGAGTTTACGCCGGGAAATCTTGCCTTGCATGGATTACTTACCCTCCTTTAGAACGGTTTTAATCACCTTGGCATCAATTGTAGCGTTAACCGCTTTGCCAACGACCTTTTCAGTGGCAGCAGCCACCAGTTCAATCGTTTCGTTATGGAGCGCTTTTTTAGCGGCAATCACTTCTTTCGCGATTTCATCGTGCGCCTCGGCTACGATATGCTCTGCGCTCGCTTTGCCTTTAGCTTCAGCGTCCTGCACCATGGCAGTGGCTTCTTCTTTAGCGGTCGTTACAATATCTTTAGCTTCGGTGCGAGCCTCTTTGAGCATTTTATCTATTTGCTCCTGAGCCTTTTCAGCGTGCTTAGACGCCTCAACGGCAGCCTTATTTGAGGCTTCGATTGCTTCTTGGCGCTTATCGATAATCTTAAAGAATATCGGGAAAATCCACTTGGCCAACACGAACACAAGCAAACAAAAGGCGATAATCTGAAACGCCACAAGCTCCCACTTAATACCGAGGCCGGTCAAGATATCCGTATCAGCCTCGCTAGCGGCAAATTGTGCAAAAAAACTTGCCATGTAGTACCTTACGCCTTCGCGATAAAGGCCACGATGATACCGATAATCGCAAGTGAGTCAGCAAACACGATTGCGGTGATCATCATGGTGCGGATATCGCTAACCTTTTCTGGGTTGCGGCCTAGCGCGTTAAGTGCTGCTGCACCGATCAAGCCTACGCCGATTGCTGCGCCAAATGCTGGCAATGCGTAGGTAAGTCCGAATGACAATGCGTCCATAGTTATTATTTCTCCTTATTATTTATTAAACGTTATGTACGGTCACTCTCCGCAGATTGAATAGCAGCAGGTGAGTGAGCAGAATGTGAATCGCCATGACCCATGATGGCCAGCGAGGTAAAGATAACGGTCAATACAAAGAATACATATGCCTGAATGAAGCCGATGAACAACTCGAATATCATCACGGCGGGAAGTACAGCCCCAGCCAGCCAGCCGGTGAGGACGCCTACGATCATCAGCAGCACTGCGCCGGCAAAAGCGTTACCGAAAAGTCGCAGGCTTAGCGAGATATAGCGACTAAATTCACCAATAAACTCTAGCGTGCCCTCAAACCAACCGATTGGATCTTTCAGAGGGTTCTTTACGTATCGCTTGGCATTACCAATGGCGCCGTGGGCTTTAAAAGCATAGATTTGCGTGGCAACCATCGATACAATAGCGAGCGCAAAGGTAAAATTAAGATCGCTTGGCAACTCGCGCAGCAGCTCTTTGCCGTCTAATGTCATCGCCACGCCCACGCCTGGTAGCACCGCACACCAGTAGGTAAATAGTACGGTAAAGAATATGGCGAGCGCTAATGGCGCGATGCCTTTGGCCACTTTTTTATCAGGCACAATTTCTAGCACCGAACCATACATGCCCTCGACTGCCCACTGTACTAGGCCAACTAGTCGGTTGTACTTGCCGTGCTTCAGTTTGTAGGCAGCGTAGCCAAGTACAGCTAGCATTGCGATAATACCTACCGCGCCCAGCAGCATACTGTTAGTGATAGGGAGGGGGCCAATGTAAAAAATAGGCTCTACCGGCAGTACGACATGGATTTCACTGGCAGCGAATTGCTGATACATATTACTTTTTACCCTTTGCTAACTGTTGTTTCACTAGTAAGGCCGATATACAGCCGCCGATAGCCACTCCTGCTAGCAGCAGCCATGGCTTGGTATGCCATTGGTTGTCAAGCACATTACCGATAAGCAGTAGTCCGATCGTTGGCACGAACATCCGCCATGTTGTATCTGCCATAGACATGATGAGATACAGGCTATCAGATTGCGATTCCCGGCTTTTTTCAGTGCTCGCACGGTTGCTGTCATCTGGCAGCTTACTCATATACTCCTATAATACCAGACAACCTACAGATATGTAAGGGGAAATGTGGTAGTATTTACTTTAGTAACTATGCCGCGTAAAAATAAAACCCCTGAGCACCAGCCCTACCAGCCACGTACTGCCGCCGCACCACTTAAAAAACGGTTTTCCAGCCGCCAGGCAGCCCTACTAGCGATAAAAGAGCTGCAAAAATATCAGCTAGAACTAGAACTCGATACCTACCAATCGCCCGTAGATGGCGGCTGGTACCTAACCAGCCGCAAGCAATCAGATTAATACAGCGTCGGTGGTGGCAGTTTTGACTGCAAAGGTAGCATACTGTTATTAGTATTGCCTACGCCCAGCTGCCCATAATTATTAGCACCCCAGCAGTATACACCCCCGTCGCTCGTCAGGGCACAGTGATGATTATTACCGCCCGCTATCTTGATAGCCGTTTTACCTACAAGTGCGCCATTGACCTTGACCGCGTTATTTGCTGAACGCACCTTACTTGCAGACGTAGCCGTGCCACTTGCGACGCTCGCAAGCCCATCGGGCCCTAATGTGTTACCTTGCCCAAGCTGACCTTTATCGTTATAGCCCCAGCAGTATACACCGCCTGCTTTTATAAAGCACCCGCTATAGTCACTTATGCCAACGTCATCAATATCCTGACCGTTATGAGCACCAGTGGTAATGGGTTGTTTTGGCGTGCCGGTGTTGCTAGTGCTAGGGAAGTTAGGCCCAGAGTCAAGCCGAAAATTTGTACTTGCCGTACCATTATTACCCCAGCAGTACAATCGTTTAGCATTAATCGCACATGCCTTGCCATAGTTCGTTACCACAGTAGTCGCATTCGTCATACCAATTGCATACGTTACACGTATATTATCGCCTGATGTATTACCATCACCCATCATACCCGCGGAGTTGTCACCAATGCAAAATACCTTGGTGCCATCGATGCCGCATGAAGTATAACCGTTCACGCTATCAATCATTTTTACATTAGAGAGATCTGAATACGGTGATGCTGCTATGCGTATAGGCGCGTTAGGTGCTGGCTTAACCACCACAGTCGCGCCGCCACCCACATCTTCGCCAGTCCTATTATCCACTACTGTAGGGGTAGCCGCTACTGTAGGGGTAGCCGATGCCGAACCAGTTTCGCCCGACTGCTTTTGATGATTATATCCCCAGCAATATTCTTTGCGTATCGCGGTATTAGTGTTACTTACCATGATTGCGCAGTTATGATCGCGGCCAGATGTAGATACCGGATAATAACCCGATACCGTTGCTGCTAGCATAGGCACGGTAGACGATGTAGTGTTATTACCGATACCATATTGATACACCTCGTTGTTACCCCAGCAATACAGCCGCGAGGATGTATTGGGTGCGGGAGTAGGCCCTGCCACCGCACAGGTATGCGTGATACCAGTACCGACATCGTATACGTATTTACCGGCTAACGGCCCCTGTATGATGGTAGGAGTAGTGACGGCTGATGTATTCCCGACACCCACTTGGCCATGGTCATTGCGACCCCAGCAGTACAATTTGCCCAGCTGGATCGCGCACGACGTATCGTTACCCGTAGCATACCCGGATATTTGTGTGAAACCACTATAGGATAGAGTGGCGTCCCACGACAAGCCGCTCGCCGCACCCGTACTTGCTCGCGTATTCGAAACCAATCCTTTTGCCTGGAATTTATAGGCCACACCCGAATAGGTTGGCCGTGGGACACTAAACGTTACCCGAGTATTACCAAATTTTGCGACATAGCACTTAGGATCCTCTGATGCCGTACCGCAGTTCCACGCAGTTACCGGATTACCGGTGCAATCATCGCCGGAATCAAGCGTGGCACCAGGCCCCGTGCTGGCATTTGGCCAGTCGGTAGAGGTTGCGGTGCGCTGCCCGTAGCAGTAGTCGGCATAGGCCACACCCGACTCCGCAGCATCACGTGCCAAGGCCTCGTTAAGCTGAGTATTGAGCGTCGCACGCACACTCGATACGGTGCTCATGACGGCTACCAGCACCGCAAACAATACTACCGATGTGATAACAATTGTAGGTAACGCGAATCCTTGTGCAGCACGCCTAAACATAACTGTTTTCATAATACACTACACCAGACAAAAGCTAAAGCATCATTTGCCAGCCTAGTGCCTAGTAGCGTATAATAAGCACTAAATAAGGAGGGGAGATGTCAGACACCACACAACCACAGGTAATTATATATAGTGCGCCATGGTGCGCATTCTGCAAAACAGAAAAAGAATATTTAGAGCACTTAGGTGTGGCATTTACCGTACGCGATATCGAGGAAGATAGCGGCGCCATGGAAGAATTAGTCGAAAAATCCGGCGCCCAAAGCGTACCGGTAACTGATATTGACGGCGTCATCATCCGCGGCTTCGATCGCGCCCGCATTGATGCCACCCTGCGCGATAAAGGCTTGCTAAAGTAGTAATTTACACCGTTTTTACACAAAATCCACTCCTACATAGGGTGGATTTTGCATGTTACTATTGCTTTTTATAACTATTTGTGCTATAATGGGTATTACTACACAGGCTAAGGTGCCCGCGTAGCGGGACCTTACAAACGGAAGGAAACATCAATGCGCAAGTTTCTCGCAGGCAGCGCGCTCGCCATGGTCATCGCCCTGGGCGGCCTCGGCCTCAGCGCCACCACGGCGCACGCCGAGGGCAACACCATCACGGTGGAACAGGGCAAGTTCACCTACACCTGCACCACCGAGGTGCAGCCCAAGGAGTCGATGAAACTCAAGATCGACGGTGTGCAGTACACCTGCTACTCGCCCGATAAGGAGGCGAGCGACAACGCCAACAACACCTTCGGCTTCATCATGCTCGGGATCTTTGTGTTCTTCTTCTTCTTGATGCTGTTGTCCTTGCTGTTCTGACCGTCCCCAACGGCAGCCCTCCCAGAGTTCTCTGGGTCGGGCTGCCGTCTATTTTTTTAGCCAATTTGCACCACTTCACCACCGATTTTTTGGCGGAAGTAGTTATCGTGGCTAACGTACAGTATGGCACCGGTGTATTTTTCTAGCGCTGTTTCTAGCTCTTCAATACTCGGTAAGTCCAGGTGATTAGTCGGCTCATC
>JBLMYW010000002.1:0-7253 GCA_050258515.1 Acidobacteriota bacterium
CTCGATGATGATAAAGAAAAGCCAAAATGGCGCCTCGCAAGCTACCTGTTTACATGGTTTACGCTACTCATTATCGTAGTAGGGTCGCTATGGATTATGAATAATATGAACTACAATATGATGATGAGTCCAGAACAAATGACCGATTATATGTTGAAGCAAAATGCCAAAGGATTCTAGCGCAAAACCAGCGCCACGCACGCGCATCCAAAGCTTTTACCAGCTCGCTAAGCCCGGTATTGTGTATGGTAACGCCATGCATATTTTGGCCACGGCGTTATTTGCGGCGGCAAGCAGCGGCTTTGACTGGCTGGCGATTGGCGGCGCTCTCGTAGGCGTATCGCTGGTCATTGCGTCGGCTTGCGTGGTGAACTGCGTTACGGATAGGGTTGCCGATGCAAAGATGGAGCGGACAAGGTACCGCCCGTTGCCTAGGGGCGAAGTATCGGTACGGGCAGCAGTTATATACGCAGTACTGTTAGTGGCCGTAGGTGCGGCAGTGATACTGCTCACTTCTAACTGGGTAGTGCTGGCAGCGGCGCTGGCATGCCACTTTACTTACACGGTAGTGTACGGGTACGTCAAACGCCGCAGCTGGGTAAGCACTATGGTAGGTACAATCCCGGGTACTCTACCGGCTATTGCGGGCTATGCAGCGATCGACCCCAGCTTGCCATTGGCGGCATGGCTACTCGCATTACTGATATTGGTATGGCAGTTACCGCATTTTTACGCGCTATCACTATACCGCCGGGACGATTACGCCAAGAGTGGCTTCCCGATGATATCGGTGGTAAAATCACGCGAAACAGTTACGAAGCATATTATTGTCACAGCGCTGCTATACGGGGTAGCCGCCACGCTCTTACTGCTATATACCCCGATTCATTTTGTGCCAGGTGCCATCCTGTTTGGCTCGGCTGTCGCATGGGTTGTATATGTGCTTACCGCCAAACAGCGCGGTACTGACCCCTGGGCGCGCAACGTATTTGGTACATCGCTCTACATGCCAATAGCCATATTGCTAGCAGGTATCGCAGCTGTTGCACTGGCGTAGTGTATATCGTACAATAACGGTAATGGCTAAAAAACAAAAACCCCTACGAATTATGATTGTTGGCGGCGGCTTTGGCGGTGTGCGCACGGCATTGAAGCTCGCTAAAAATCCTCGAAACGAAGTCACTCTTATATCAGACCGCGAAGAGTTCCAGTACTACCCAGCGCTGTATTCTAGCGCCACCGGCCACAGCCGGCTCGAGTCGTGGGCACCGTTGGGTGAGATTTTTGCCGACTATCCAAATGTGCACGTGTATATCGATAAAATTGAGCATATTAATCCTACGGGCAAGACAATCCGCGGGGAATCGGGCACAGAATATCAGTATGAAACACTGGTAATGGCACTAGGAGTAGTTACTACCTACTTTGGGATACCCGGCTTAGAGACATTTGCGTATGGTATAAAAAGCGAGGTAGAAATCAAAAAGCTGAAGCAGCGGCTTTTTGTAGATATCGCCGAAAAGAGTAAGCTTGACCGTAATTATGTGGTGATTGGCGCCGGGCCAACGGGCGTAGAATTATCAGCAGCTTTGGGTACGTACCTGCGACGTCTCTGCAAGCACTATAAGGTAAAAAGCCATGGTATTCGCATTCATTTGATTGAGGCGGCACCGCGCGTATTGCCCCGCTCGAGCGAGCTAACCAGCCGTGTGGTTGAGCATCGGTTGCGCAAACTTGGCGTAACAGTGCAAACGGGCAAAAAGGTAGAGGAGGCGAATGCCACGCAGTTGATTGTGAGCGGCCGCCCAATCGAGAGCCACACGGTGATCTGGACATCTGGCGTGGCTAATAATCCGTTCTTCAGTAAATTCCCGAGCGTATTTACGCTTGATCAGCGCGGCAAGGTGGTTGTAGACGACCACATGCAGGCGCACAACGGTATTTATGTAATTGGCGATAATGCTTCCCGGCCTTTTGCTGGCCTAGCGCAGATAGCAGTGCGCGACGCTGATGCGCTCGTGAAAAACTTGGAGCGTAAAGCAAAAGGTAAAAAGCTCAAGAAGTACGTCCAGCACTTGCCAGTTACGGCGATACCAGTTGGGCGCAACTGGGCTGTCGTCGAGTGGCGATTTATCCGCATATTTGGCCTTGCTGGCGGGCTCATCCGCCGCGCGGCAGATTTTATCGGCTACCGCGATGTTATGCCAATGAACACCAGCCTGAAGGCATGGCAGGCGGCCGAAGTGTACGAAAACGATTATTTCACTCCTACAGTGAAGGTAAAATCGGCGAAGCGTCGATAGCGTGAAGTAGTGTATTATTTACCATGACCGCTATATATAGCGTAGCGAGTGGTATACTTAATACAGATGTTTTGCTAAAAAGAGGGAGTATATGGCAACAAAAAAGACACAACGCGTAGCTATTCTAGTGATTATGATTGTGCTGGTAGTCGGTACGTTAGGTTCGTTTGCGGTAATGATTTTGGCGCAGCAAGAGCAATCAAAAAATGCCGCGGCTTTGCAAAAAGCTCAGGCAAAGTACGAAACAGAGCAGAAGGCACACCAGGCAAAAGTTGATGCGCAGGCAACTGAGCTATCAAAGCAATATTATCCAGTGTTCAGTCCTTACTTTGATAGGGTTGGTAAATTTGATATCGATGGCGTAAAAGAACTTAGTACTGAAGATTTGCTGGTGGGTGACGGGGAAGAAATTACCGGCACTACCCCATTTGCTAACTATTTTGTGGGCTGGGACGCGAATGGCAATAAATTCACCGGTGGTAATAACGTTGACTTTGAAAAAGGCGCTCTGACCGCACCATTTACGGTAGAAAACGGCCTTGATGAGGCAAGCCTCATTACCGGCTGGAAGGAAGGTATAAAAGGCATGCGCTTAGGCGGTGTACGCGAGCTGACGATTCCAAGCGACAAAGCATATGGCGAGCAAGGTAATGATTCAATCGCCCCTAATATGCCGCTAAAGTTCTTGGTAATGGCGATTCCAATCCCAGCCGAACCGCCTATGTCTGATGCGCTATCGAAGGCTATGAATGACTATCTGCAGGCGCAAATGAAAGCAAACAGCGGGGCGGGATATTAGCATGGACGAGATAAAGCCACTGGTGATGGTGGGCGCTGGGCCAAGTGCTCTAGCTGCGGCTGTATATACTACGCGGGAAGATATCGACACTACCCTATATGAAAAAGGCGTAGTGGGCGGCCTAGCCGCCATTACCGACATGGTAGATAATTACCCTGGCTTCCCTGATGGGATTGAGGGCATGACCTTGGCCGAGCAGCTACGCAAGCAAGCCGAGCGGTTTGGCGCCAAGATCGAATATGGCGACGTGAGCGCTATAAAAGACTGCGGTGATTACCGTGAACTGACGGTAGATGGTAAGCCGGTGAAAGCGAAGGCGGTGTTGATTGCAACTGGCAGTGACTACAATAAGCTGGGCATACCAGGCGAGGCAGAATACTATGGCCGTGGCGTACACTACTGTGCTACGTGTGATGGCGCATTCTACCGCGACAAGCGCTTGGTGGTAGTGGGTGGCGGTAACAGCGGGGTGCAAGAAGCGCTGTTCCTTACCCGCTTTACTAGTCATATCGACCTACTAGTGCGTAGTACGGTAAAAGCCAGTCAGGTGCTGCAAGATGAGCTGCAAAAATATGTTGATGAAGGTAAGGTGACCGTACATCTGGGCACGGTACCGTCTGAAATCGTGGCTGTTGATGGCAAGGTAGTAAACGTAACGGGCACGAAGGACGGTGCGCCAGCAGAGTTTGCTACTGACGGCGTGTTTGTGTTTATCGGGCTAAAGCCTAATACGCAGTTTTTGGCGGGGAGCGGCGTAGAGCTTGATGAATATGGGCTGATAAAAACTGACCAACATCTCGCGACCACTATGCCGGGCGTGTACGCCAGCGGTGATGTGCGCAGCGGCGCCACCATGCAGATTGCCAGCGCGGTCGGTGAGGGCGCGACGGCCGCCCTGAGCATCCGCGAATTCCTAGATGCGCTTGACAAAAAAGCGTAAGTGTGATAAAATGAAAAGATAGACTATGACAAGCCCGATACAGTATGAGCAATATCGGGGTGGGGAACATAAATCGGCCGAGCCAGCCATCGATGGTATGAGTTTTACGGCACTTAATGCCTTGGCGGCGACACTGCGTCACCAACATGACATCCGCTCTAGCGACGAAGGCAATCGGTTGGTATTAACCTATAAAAACGTTGATGATGACAATCCGATCGCCTTAACGGCCCGGCAGCTAGCCTATATATTAGACCAGCCAGCTACGCCTGAGCTACAGCCAGAAACACCAGAGCAACATCGATCCGATACTCTGGCGGCATTTCAGGCGGTCGCGGCGCAATATCCGGCAGACGCTTTTGCGGCGTTGTGCCCGCGAGTGGCCGCCCCAGAAGAGCCGCAATCCAACTGGTCGCTCTGGCCAAAGCCTCGCCCTAAACCTGCGCCCGCTTTGCCTAATAAGATCCGTACTGTTATCGAAGTAAGCGGAATCACTTATGAAGTAGCTACGTACTACGTTCCAGGTAGCAGCATGGTGGAGAGGGTTGACGTTAGGTACGACCAGGCGCACATAAGCTTGGTGTATGGCGGTGACGGCGGCATTAGCAGCGTAGAGGCATTTAATGTGATTCCAACTCGTAGTGGCACCAATGAGCCATACTATAATCAATTTAATGCCGTACGTGCCGCTCGCACGGGTAAGCGTGCAGACATCCCAGCTACGACGGCAATCCTCAATCACGATATAGCTCGCAAGCGCTCGGGTGATATTCGCATAGCTATTGGGTATGAACCGTCGCTGTGTTTTCGGCAGCACGCCCCTAATAAGTATAGCGCTATCTCCATAACGACTACTTATAACGCTGTCAGCAATACCTTTGTGCTGAAGTATGGTAAAAAACATCATACTATACCACCTGAAATGGCCGTACAAATGCTTGATGAACTATTAAGCGTACTACCCATCGATCCGGTGCGAGGGAATGAATTGCCTAACGCGCATGACTTGCGCTAGGCGTCTTTAGGGCGCAAGCGTTTCTAGCCACTGAATTAGCAATAAAAAAGCCCTCATTACAAATGAAGGAATAGGATGGCTCCTGTGCACAAGTACACTCGTACACAGGAGCTATTGTTGGGCAGCGAAGCCTAGTAGAAGCTGCGCAGGCCCAATCGCCCAACCATGCGAGCGATCCAGGCCGCCCCGTAGGGCGCACCCCAATAGCGCCACCCGGCGGCGACATTCTGGAGGATGTCATGACGCTCGCCCGTGTGCGGGCTTTCTCGCCACTGCGTCGCTTCCACCCACACATTCAGCAGTCCCAGCCGCATACGCTTGCGCGCGAAGGCCAGTTTCTTGGCGTCGTGGCCTGCGAAAGTGACCAGTGCGTCGTCCAACATCACGTAGGCATCGCTTACCATGTGAACGGGAAACGCGCCGCTGCTTGCCACGCTGACCGCCAGGTGATTCACGACGCCGCGGGCAGCGTTCTTGAGACCCTCTTGGCTGCCATACTCCTGTCGTGAGGCCTCGTCAGGGACTGACGGCACCCAGTTGATCTCGGGGAGCGGGAAGCCCGACTCGGTGGGAGTGTAGCTGACTCCTGTCGGAGTACGCAGTAGTTCGCCAAAGACACGGTCGTACTCCGGAGAGTACTTGTCTGGCACCTGAGCCAACCGAGCATGGATCTCCACACCGTCGTACAGAATGCATGAACTTAGCTTGCCGCTTCGGTAGCCAACGCTCAGGTTGGTATTTGCCACCGGAGTGAAGGCGTCGCGGTCGTATGCCACATAGGCGTCCAACCTTCCTGGAGTCGGGCGGGTAACTACCTCACTGAGGAGGTAGAGGTAGACCCGCAAGGGGCCCAGTGATTCGAAAGGTGCGGGAACTCCCGCACGAATTGCAGTGGAGTTTCTCATAGGCATAATTATACATAAAAATATGTAAAAAGTCAATAGACGCGCAATATGATAGTAGCCGCCGGCTGCAAGAAGTGCCTACTTTTCTTTTTCGAGTGCCGCGATGCACTTATCGGGGTAATTGGTGACGATGCCGTCGATATCTTGGGCGGCTAGGTGATGGATGGCGCCAGGACGGTTAACGGTATAGGCGTAGGTAAATAGGCCGGCACGCTTGGCGATTTCGGTGGCGAACGAATTAAGATGTAAACGGTGAAAGCCAACAGCAGTCAATTTAATGAAACGATGGTAGGCGATAAATATAAAAGGGTTTTGATCGTGCAACAGCGCCAGGTTGGCGTGCCGGGCGAGGCGGCGCACGCGCATTAGCTCGGTTGCCTTAAACGATGAGATGATGAAATAATCCCAGTCCGATGTTTTGGTGATATATTTCTTTTTTAGTAAGCGTATTAAGCGTTCGGCGCTGCCACGGCTTTTCAGCTCGATGTTGAGGAGTACTCGGCCGAAGTGTTCGTCAAGGATATCCGCGACGAGCGGTACGGGTTTGTCCTCGGTAAGGGCAGAGAGCTGCTTGTAGGTCAAACGTGCGACGGCGTCTTTGTGGCCGTGGGTGCGCTTGAGCTTGGCATCGTGAATCACCACTAGGCGGTTATCGCGCGTCAGGCGCACATCAAACTCTATCATATCAGCGCCAGCCTCATAGGCCGCTTGTATGCTTTCCATAGTGTTTTCGGGTGCGAGCCCTGCGGCGCCGCGATGTCCGATGATTAACATGAAGTCTATTGTAGCATATGGTACAATATTCGGCAGTGATGAAACTAAAGGAGAACATAACTAATGGCTGATTTTAATCAAGTTTTGACGCCTGGCGATGTGGATGCCGGCACCGTAAATACCGTAGTGGAAATCCCTGAAGGCTCGCGCCTGAAGGTAGAGTGGCACCGCGCTACCGCCAGCTTTATGCTCGACCGTGTAGAGCCCAGTATTTTCGCAAAACCATGCAACTACGGCTTTATCCCCCAGACGCTGGATGAGGATGGTGATGAGCTTGACACGCTGATTATCTGCCCAGAGCCGTTAGCGACTGGCGTATGGCTAGAGGCGAAGATTATTGGTGTGCTGGAGTTTGAGGACGACGGCGAGGTAGACGATAAAATCGTGGTAGTACCGGCCGACAACCGTGATGACGACCGCATTACCAGCCTTGACGACATCCCGCAGTGGAAGGCGAAGGTAGAGCATCACTTTACACACTATAAAGACCTGAAAAAGCCTGGCAGCACGATTGTAA
>JBLMYW010000003.1:0-16521 GCA_050258515.1 Acidobacteriota bacterium
CTTCGCGGTGCTCGTGGTACCAGCGGTCGCGCCGACGCCGACCGACGCCAGGGATTTCGTCGTCCTCCCACTCCGGGTCAACGTACGACTTCTCATGGCCTCTGTCGGCCATGATAGCAGCACGCACAGCGTAGCTGAACTGGTCGTCGCTCATACGCGCGAACAGTCCAGTGCGTCGCTCCTCGCGCACAATCGTGGCGTATGCCCAAAAGATGCTGCCGTCATAGCGCAGATCAGCACCCTTCAAGGCCATTACGGCCAGCTCGGCAGCAGTCAGCCGTCGATTGCGGCCAGCAGACCTACCCTGCGGCGTGTAACCCCGAGATTTCGCAGCCTTGCGGGTGGGAACGATGATGTTCTCCAGCCTGTCTCTCATACTCAGAGACCAGCCTTCCCTGGATCGATGTCGTGTCTCCTCAACCAAACACGCATCTTGGTGCGTGCCAAGCGGTGCTCGGAGTCAGGGAGCACGCCCGCATTCGCGTCGAAATCCAGCAGGGTCACCACAAACCTGGCAATCATGGTCAGAAAGCTCATCTCCTCCATCTTGGACCGCGGGACGTGGGTGCGCCGCTCAAGCTGCAGTCCGCTCAGCGCAATCCGATGCACCATACTACTGATGTCATCCGATCCCGCGAGCTCGTCCACCATCTCTTGCAGTGTCGTCATTTCTCCTACTTTCTAGCACCACCATTCAAGCGGTGCTTGGTCGGTGGGGCGAGATGCCCCAGGTTTTTCGAGGTATCTACCATTTCATTATACCACACTTTTATATATTTTGCAACGCGTGATACAATACTAACAGATGTATACAGCTGTAGAAAACCAAATTCGCGACGCGCAAAAAATTGTTGTTATTCAGGGTGAGAACCCGGATGGCGACTCGTTAGCCAGTTCACTTGCACTTGAAGAATTGCTAGAAGAACAGGGCAAAACAGTAACGATGTACTGCGCGATAGATATGCCCAAATACCTGCGCTTTTTGGCGGGCTGGGATAGGGTAGTAAGTGATTTTCCGTACGATGCGGAACTGGCTATTATTGTTGATACTGCAGCCGAAGCGCTGCTAGAAAAGGCGCTGGCTACGCCTGGCGTGCGCTCGTTCTGCGAGTCGCACCCCGTGCTAGTGCTCGATCACCACGGCGAGGCAGATGACGAAGAGGTGCAAAACGACCTGGCGTTCCCGCACGAATTTATTCTTAGTCGCACCGCTGCCGCCACCGGCGAATTGATTTACGACATCGCAAAAAACCTAGGATGGCAAGTAACGCCTACAGCCGCCAGCATGCTGTATAGCTCTATCGCGGCCGATACACTCGGCCTTTCTACCGAATCGGTAACAGCCGATACCTACCAAACGATGGCCGACCTGGTAAAGCTTGGCGCCGTACCCTACGAGATAGAAAACGCTCGCCGTGAACTGATGAAAAAGCCCGCCGATATATTAGCCTACAAAGGCGAACTAATTGGCCGAGTGGAGTATTTGCTAGACGGCGCACTAGCCATCGTGCATATACCCTGGGAAGACATTCAGGAATACAGTGACCGCTACAACCCCAGCGTGCTAGTGCTGGACGAAATGCGACTGGTAGAGGGCGTACAGGTAGCCTGCGCTATAAAAACTTACCCGGACGGCAAACTGACCGGCAAACTACGGTGTAATATGCCGGTTGCGAGCGCCATTGCCGGATACTTTGGCGGCGGCGGGCACAACTACGCAGCCGGCTTTAAAGTCCACGAAACCTACGATCAAATAATACGCGAACTCGTTACCGCAACGGAAAAGGCTCTAGCCGCAAAGGAATAATAGTTATGTCTAGAATCACCCAACTCGAAACACTTGTCACCGAACTCTACGAGCAGAAGCACGAAACCCGCGCCGACTGGGCAGACTGGCTCTATGAGCACCATGTGTTCGTGGTGGCTGATTATGCATCCGAGCTCGCTGCAAAATATCAAATCAAGCCCGAACTGCCGCGAGCTGCTGCATTGCTGCATGACTGCGCAGACGCTGTGATGTTACGTTTTGACGAGCGGCACGCAGGGACCACTTATGACTTGTCGCGGTCGCTACTCGAAAAAAGCGGCTTCACTCCAGCAGAAATAACCCTCATCGTCGATGACGCCATCGCGCGCCATAGCTGTCGCGATGGGCAGCTGCCCGCAAGCATGGAAGGGAAGATACTTGCCGTTGCCGATGCATTTGCTCATTTCAAGACAGATTACTATTTGCGCGCGGTAGAGGCACTGCTCAGCACGATGTCGCTCGACGAAGCCAAGCAATGGGTGCTCAAAAAGATTGACCGCGACTACCACGACAAAATACCCTGTTTGCCCGACGAAGTATCTGCAATCGAACATGACTATCAACTACTCAAGGATTTGTTCTCGCGATGAAACTCTACAACACCCTCACTGGCAACCTCGATACATTCACACCGCTAACTGATGGCAAAGCAACACTTTACACTTGCGGACCGACTGTATATGATTATCCGCACGTGGGCAACTGGGCATCATTTATCTATTGGGATATTTTAGTGCGTACGTTAATAGCCAGCGGCTACCAGGTGGAGCGAGTGATGAATCTGACCGACGTTGGCCACCTGGTGAGCGATGCCGATGAGGGTGAAGACAAACTGGAGAAGGGTGCGCGCCGTGAAGGGAAGACTGCATGGGAAGTAGCCGAATATTATGCGGAAGATTTTTTGAACGGTATGGAGAAATTGGGACTATTGCCCCCAGAACACTTGGTGCGTGCCACCGATTTTATACCACAGCAGCTAGACCTTGTACGCGAGCTGAAAGAAAAGGGCTACACATACCAAACCCACGATGGCATATACTTTGATACGAGCAAATTCCCGACGTATGCGAGCTTTGCCCATCTAGACCTAGAGGCTCAAAAGGCTGGCGCCCGCGTAGAAGCCAACGATGAAAAGCACCAGCCCTGGGATTTTGCACTATGGAAATTCACCGAGGCCGGCTTAAAGCGCGATATGCAATGGGAGACTCCAGCCGACCTACTAGAACTACCCCCGGCAGAAAATGAACCGGTATACGGTTTTCCAGGCTGGCATTTGGAATGTTCAGCGATGGCGATGAGCATTCTGGGACCGACTATCGATATACATACTGGGGGGATCGATCACATACCCGTCCATCACACCAACGAAATTGCACAAAGCCAGGCTGCAAGCGGCGTACAGTTCGCTCACTACTGGTTGCATAATAATCACCTTAAGATCGATGGCGGCAAAATTAGCAAAAGCCTCGGCAATGGCTACACACTGCACGATATAGAAGAACGCGGCTTCACGCCGCTTGACTTGCGCCTGCTTATACTACAAGGTCAGTACTCTAGTGAGGGCAACTTTACCTTCGATAATCTCACCGCGGCCAAAAATCGCTTGGCCAATTGGCGGGGCTATGCTGCGCTGCGGCATCAAACGCATGATCGACTGCACGACGATAGTAAAAAGAATGATGACGCAATCACCTATATTTCACTGCAAGCAGCCAGCGGCGCTGTTCGCGAGGCTCTGCAAAATAACCTGAATACACCCGAAGCGCTGCGCATTATCGATGAAGCATTCGCCACGCTCGACAGTAAACCGCTTGCTAAAATTCACCGCCATGGCCTTGTCTCGCTCTTGGAATCAATCGATGAGTTGTTAGGCCTGCAGCTTTTAGATACAACGCCCGATATTAGCGATGATGTGAAACGCGTCATCATAGAACGCCAGCGTGCGCGTGACGCCAAAGATTGGGCCGCCTCTGACCGCCTACGGGACGACCTACAAAAAAACGGTATCGCTGTACGCGATACCGCTACGGATACAATTTGGTCGTATAGCTAGAATAGATTCCTAGAACCTTTTCGGCGATGTTGGATGTTTGGAAAAAATTCTTAGGCTTCAGATTTCTTCACGAGCTTAGCGAATGGCTTTTCCTTGCTACGCTCTTCATTGCGGGCCTCACGGCTACGCTCCAGATATGATTCAATGAGGACTTTTATACAGCCCGCAATTGGGATAGAAATAATACCACCTGCAATACCGAATACATATAATCCTACCGTTACAGCAGCAAGTACCGCAAGCGGGCTTAGCTCAATACGCTTCGACTGAATACGAGGCGAGATGATATTGTTTTCCAGTTGCTGGTACACTACAAAATATACGACAAAGATAATCGCGGCAGGCAGACTATTGAAGGCGAGTAGCAACGATACAATAACGCCAGCAATGGTAGCGCCGAACATTGGTATGAGTGAGAGCACAAAACAAATTGCAATAGTTGGCAGTGCTAAATTAGCTGGGACTTCATGGAAAAATTGTGCCAGGATAAATACGGTAGCACCCGCACACAATGCACCAATACCCGAGACGGTCAGCTGTCCGCTGACATAGCCTGAGACGACTTGGCGCATACGATTGACAATATGCTTGTGGTGCTTCAGGCGCCTCTCGTCACGATACAATCCCCAAATACGCTTCATCCACTCGGGCCCCTCTACGAGCATAAGGAATGTCAGCGCTAAGACAAGCAGCGAAGCGGCGAACAATGCGAACGCAGAGCCAATACCAGAGACAAAGTTCTTACCAAATCCCGCGACCCAACGGGCGGCATCAGCTTGCATTGAAGCAACAGCCTGATCTACCTGCGGTTGAATGTGATACTTTTCGACGATATCGCCAAAGCCCTGCCACTGCGTCGATAGCGTCCGCACCATCTCCGGTGCACTATCGATAAACTTGACCGTTTGCTGCACGATTGGCGGAATCACAAGAAAAATTACCGCACCCAGGAACAGCATGACTGCGAAAAACGAAATCGCCGTAGAAAGCGTACGGTTACGATCGGGCAAGTGGCGAGCCAGCCGGCTAACCGGGCCGTTCAGCGCTAATGCCAAAAATAGGGAAGTACCTAAAATAATAAGTGCCGCACGAGCACTATATAGCGCCAGGATTACACCTGCGAACCCAATAACAACTAGCCAAAAGCGCACAAAGGTTTTCGTGTCAATTTCAATTCGTACTTTCATATTAACAGTGTAGCACGAAGACTAAAAATAACGTAATTAGCCGCGTGACCCTAACGCCGCAATAATCGTAACAAGCAACAGTACTGTGCCGGCAAGGGCAGATATTGCAACCGTCATTCTATTCGGATAGATATCAACTTTTTGTACCTTTTTTGCCTTGGCTGCAGAGGCTTTACGAGTAACCGACTTTTTTGTAGCAACGCGTTTTGAGGCAGTTGTAGTTTTCTTTGTAACCATGACCACATTGTACGCCAGTCTTTACGTCAGGGCAACTTGCTTATGCTTGTGATATACTAAATGCTATGGCATCAAGCAAAAAAGGCTTGCAATCTTTTGCGACAGAATATTTTGGCACTCGGCGCTCTATCAGCGGTGTTTCACGTGCCACGAGACGAAAAGCTGCCGATATTCACACAATTATCGTAGATACGAACAATCTTGCCACGGGTACGCTGCGATTTAGCCATAGCGTCGTAGCCAATGGAAGCGATGCCAGACTACGCCAAGCTGCAGCCAAAGCACTGGCCGGACACGACACGGCCGAATCTCGTACTATCATGCAGGCCCTGGACGCTTCAGCTGCTAAAATCGAACCAATCGCAGCGCCAAATGATATCGTCTTAGGGAGCGTCTGGCATCATGGCGAAGGCTTTGAAGCAGTTTGGATTGGCAGCCTAGCTTCAATCACACACTATGCAGATATCACCGAAAACGAACGCGAAAAGCTGCATATGCTCGGAGCGAAGCTCGCTCATGAAGGCACTATAGCCTATGCGGTAGCCTCCAGCAAAAGCGCCTCCCAGCCGCACCGCTACCGCGATGTACGCGCAACCTATCTCGGCCTATTAGTGTTTCGGCCGACACTCTACCCCGGTACCGAGCAAACCGTTGCCGATATACGGGCTCACGATATACAAATTGTGTATGCATCGCAAAACCCAGAACACGTGGCACAGAGCTTCGCGCATCTCAGCTGTATCACCACAGGACCAGCCGTTGCCTACAGGTATCGTCGCGGGCACCCCTTGCCGCTTGATAGGTTGCTCTATGCACATCTGCCAGCAGCTCAGCGCCAGCAAATTATTCATCACTATGGCACGGACGCACTTGTGGTGCGTGGGTCACTTGTAGCCTTTTGGCAGCAATTAAAAATGCTGCGTAAATAAGTTATTTTTTAGCTACCAGCGCGTGCAGGGCGTCGTATAGTGTCGAATATATCGCGTCCCCACCCAGTACGTCGGCGATGCCATTATCTTCAAGTTGTACAAGCAAGTGCGGTGATACATGAGCCAAGCTAACAGTAATACCGTCAGCATTCAGTTCGGCGCAAAAGGCCTTTAGTTCTTCGGCGGCCGTATAATCTATCGTGTCAATTGCCCCAGCGTCTACCACAATATGCCTCACCGGCTGCTTGGCGGCTCGCATCGCCCGGCGCACCCGCGCCATAAAATACGATACATTTTCGAAAAACAATGGGCCGTCAAAATTATACACGAGCAAACCCTCGATCGACTGAATGTGTTTGTAGTCACCGTTTAGCCTGTCTCGGACCCAGTCAGACACCTCACCATCACGCAGCAGAACGGCATCACGTGGGTGGTATTGGCGGCTCAGGCGCTCAGCCAGAGATACAATCACTGCGATGACAACACCTTGCAGCACACCCAGTAGCACAGTGCCAACAAGCGCAACCAAGGCCACAAAAAATTCTGTGCGATGACGATCCCACAGGTACACTAATTCTTTACGTCGGATCAAGTAAAATCCTATCACAAACACAATCGACGACAGCGCTGCAGCCGGTACATACGCAAACAATCCTGCACCAAACAGCAGCACAAGTGTAATAATGACACCAGTCAGCACATTCACCATCTGCGTTTTGGCGCCTGCTGTTATGGCAGCCTGGGTACGCGGTGGGCTACCATTAGCCGCAAAGCCGCCCGTGATGGCCGCTGCCGCATTCGCCATGCCGAGAGCAAACAGATCGTTATCAATGTGTACGGTCTCGCGCGTACCACGACGCTGCCCGCGAATGATTGCCGAGCTCTGTGCCAGCACCACCATAGCCACCGAAAAAGCAGCAGGGAGTAGCGCGACAACTTGGTCAAGCGAAAATGATGGTATGGCAATGTGGGGCAAGCCGCTTGGTAGTGCACCGACCATCGCCACACCATAGTTGCTAATGGAAAAAAGAGCTGAAAAAGCCACTGCTAGCACCAAACCAACCAGCCCGCCCGGTACAAACGTACGACGCGTTACCGCCATTATGCCGACTACCAGCACAGACACTGTGAGCGCCATACCGTTTATCTGCGGCAGATGCTCTGCAATCATGCCTAGGCGCTGCCATGCGGTTCCATGCGCATCTATCCCTACCATCACCGAAAAACTGGTGATAATAAGTTGTACGCCCACGCCTGCCAAAAAGCCGATCAGCACTGGCCGCGATATCAACTCAGCCAAAAAGCCGAAGCGCAGCAATGCCATGGCCGCCAATATACCCGCTGTTAGCACGCCTATTATCGCCACGGCATTCGTGTGCCCAGCCGTGCCAGCCTGCGCCACGAGTGCCGCGCCCGAGGCCACCACGGCGGCCGTAGCCGAATCGGCACCCACCACCAGCCGTTTACTATGAGCAAATAGTGCGAACACAATTGGTGCCACAATCGCCGTATATAATCCCGTTACTGGCGGCAAGCCGATAATTACCGCAAATGCCAGTGCCTGCGGAATCGCAATCGATGCCACCACCAACGCCGCGACAATATCATGTCGCCAATAACGCTTTTTATAGTGCAGTAGCCCAGGCAGAACCAGTTTCATATACCTTATACTAGTCATTTATAGTGCTAGCGTCAATGACAGTGGAAAGTAGCGCCAAGATATGCTATACTAACGCAAGCTATATTGGGGCGTCGCCAAGTGGTAAGGCACCAGGTTTTGGTCCTGGCATTCGGGAGTTCGAACCTCTCCGCCCCAGCCAAGCAAGAGCGCTCACTGTTAGGTGGGCGTTTTTGCTTGTGTGTGAGCTGTAAGGGATGAGACGAATACAAAATGAGCTTCCGGTGGAAGTGCTGTAGCCCGCCAGATGAAACCCTTCATCCCCAGCCAAAATTATTTCAACAGCGGAGAGAAGTCCAAACTTGGACTTCTTTTCGTTTTTCGTGTTTTTACGACCCTAAAAAAAATTTTAATGGGTTCGAATTCTATATCTCTAATGTTATTCGTAAAAATCTTAACAGGAAAAATAGTTATTAACTCACAGAGTTATAAAAAAATGTAACAATAGAATTGAATAAAATTGTTGACAAAGCACTATGAGAGGCGTATTCTGATAATTAAGAAAGCGAGGGTATTCTATGGCAGAAGCCAAATCTCAACCAACCAAACAACAACCTACAACAAAGAAGGTCAGTCGCATTCCTCAGTCATTCATGCCGAGGGTGTCGCTAAAGGAAGCTGTGGCGGTTGCTAACGCTCTGCGCGACGATTTTGCAGGCTCTGACGCAACTCCTATCGACCTCGCCCAATCACTTAGTAGGTCACCGTCAAGTTCGGCGTGGCAGTTTTTAACAGGTGCTGCCGTTGCCTACGGCCTTACTACCGGTGCATATAATGCGGCAACTATTTCTTTAACTACTCGTGGGCAAATGCTAACTATGCCTACAGACGAGGGAGAAGATAGCAAAGCTCTTTTTGAGGCGGCAATGGCACCTGAAGTCCCCAAAGCTTTTTATGAAAAGTATGATCGTAATAAATTCCCCAGTGAAGTAATCGCAAAGAACGTACTTACACAGCTTGGTGTGCAGCGTGATCGCGTAGACGAAGCGCTAAAGATAATCATCGATAATGGTGAACTTGTAGGTATCTTCAAGTATGTAAGTGGCAATAGATACGTACAGTTGCATCGGAGCGGTGCGATTACGCCGCCTGCTCAAGAGTCACAAGATGAAGAAGGTGATTATGATGCCGAAGCTGCTGAAGATAGCTCGGTGGATGTGGCGCCCGTCGCGCCAGCACTGCCTGATGCACAAGAGAATAAGAGACCGAATGCAATTTTCTTGGGGCACGGTAAAAATAAGCGCCCACTCGAACAGTTAATTAAAATCCTTGATGAATACGGGATTCCACACAAAGAAGCGATGGTCGAGGCTAACGCTGGCCGACCAATTCCTACTAAAGTTGCAGAAACGATGCGTGAGTGCGGTGCTGCTATCCTTATCTTCACTGCCGATGAACAGTTCACTGATATGGACGACAAAGAAGTGTGGCGCCCAAGCGAAAATGTCGTGCTTGAGCTAGGCGCGTCGTCTGTCCTTTATGACAACCGCATTATTATTTTCAAGGAAGACAAGGTCTCGCTTGCGTCTAACTATAGCGGAATCGGCTATATATCCTTTGAGCATGATAAGCTTAGCGAAAAAGGCATCGACCTGTTCCGCGAGCTCGTTAGCTTCAAGATTGTTAACATTACGATTGGCGGTTAGAGTAATGGCTACGTTGCAGATTAGTCGAGAAGATGCTCATAAAAAAATTGAAGAGCGCATTAATAAAGGCACACAACTTCTTGAGGTCGCTGTCACCGATTCTACTCGTTTGCATTCTGCCAGAGCAGACAGACGGCGATGGCACGACTTTAATAAGGAGCTGTTGGCGCAGCTATTTTCAGACGATAGGTTATCTAAGGAGTACGAGCGGAGTTCGCATGTGGCTGTGGTGTCGATGGGATATAGCTCGTTTAGCGAGCAGATTCAAGATTATAGAGAGAGTATTCAGCGAAGGTTGAATGCGCTTACTTCAATTCTGGAGCGTTTGGAGCTTTTTCCAGAGTCGACTACGTTAGTAGATTCGACATGTCGTGCTTTAGTTCCTGAGCATTTTAGCAACCTGCATCGCGCAATACGACGAGGATGTACACCATTGTATGAAGGAGGGCATTTTGGAGAGGCTGTTGAGAAAGGTTTCAAGATCGTGCGCGATCGTCTCCGTACGATTACTGGTTACGAAACTGGATCGGAGGCGTTTGGCAAAGGCGGCTTATATATCAACGGATCGATTGCGCCTCACGTTGACTATGACTTCCAAAATGCGGTTAAGTTTTTGACAATGGCTATTGATAATTTTAGAAATGAAAAGGCCCATTCATCAGATGGAGGAGTTGCATCTCCTGAGCGAGCATACGAATATCTTGCTTTAAGTAGCTTGGCTATGCACCATTTAGACAAGGCTGAAGTCAGGACTCATTGACTTCAGCGTCGTCCATCTCCTCTTCTTCGACATCAAGCCGCCAAAGCAATTCATAAAAATCAATAAGCCCATTACCAATGTCTTTAGCTTCTTCAAACGTGTGCGGTCGCCCATTTTGTTTCTCCAAAATCAGACGAAGTTCCACGTATTTTTCGTTACTAATATCAAACATATAAAACTCCGCAAATCCTGGCATAAAAGGTTATATTACCGTACCTTATGCCTAGCCAAATTAGAGAGAAAAACCATCTTGTCGTTCGTCAGGGCGGCTTTTGGGTTGGCGACGCGCAATTCTCTAATTTGACTCCCTTGTACGCTGAAATTCAAACCTATTTTGAGCAAAATCCCTGAAGCTCAGCTGCCATCACGTTGGAAATAGGTTCGGGATTTCTCGTAGACGATATCTAGGTAACCTCTCGCAAACATACATGCCTGCGAGAGTTTACTTCATTCGGTGAAGAGGCAAAATACCTAAATTGCGCTACGGCTTACGACGAGAGCTTACCAAATGTAGCCACCCATTCATCCACCACCAGCTGCGATGGCTTCTTACCGCTAGGTGCACCAGTCTTGCCATAGAATACCGGCTCTGAATAGCTCTGTTCCACAAATTCCATATAGGCTGCCATTTGGTTGCGGGGGAGGAGCGGGGTCTCGTGCGGCTTTAGTTCTAGCAGTACCGTGTCCACATTCGGCGGCGGAGTAAAATCGGTTTTACGCAAAGGGCGGCGAATACGTGCAACCCACCATGGTGCGATCGCCATGCCAAGTGCGCCGTGGAAATGATTACCGCCCGTTAGCATTTTTTGGGCGAATTGCTTTTGCACTATCAAATAAATCGCTCCCGGCGGATTTTTCGCCATCACCAATTTACGCACGATTTTAGAGCTTAGGTGAAAAGGGATATTTGAAAACACTTTGTAGGGGAATTCAGGGAGATCAGTTCGCAAGAAATCTTTTGCCACAATTTCTACGTTTTCGCGCGAGCGCATATTTTCGGCTAGCTTCCTGGCGGCTATGGGCTCCGGCTCATACGCAACCACTCTCTTGCAACGCCGGGCCAACACCGCCGTAATCGCACCGCTACCAGCACCGATATCCAGCACCGTGTCATTCTTACGGATGTTACTATGGCCCACCAGTTCGGCAATAAAGCTGCTGCCGCGCAGGAAATGTTGGCCGTGGGTTTTTATGTCGCGCTTCATCTAGTACATATTGTAGCAGAGCTTAATGGCGAACAAGTTTTGGCAAGGTCTTGGCGGAGGTGATAAATTCATGCAGCTCAGCTACACCAGGTAATTGGCGCATTGCCCGCAGGCTATGGTTACATTCTATTAGATCGGCATGCAGCGCATCGGTGCTACGATACGCCAGTTTTGGAGCGGTAAAAACACCCACCTGGCATAGCAAGTGGGCAAGCTCGGGCCCAACACCTTTTACGCGCATCAGGTCGGCTTGATGCACCCATTGTTTTACGCTAGCGTCGTCCAGCCCCGTTTGGTCAGCCAGGTGCATGCGGGCGGCAGATGTAGCACCTTGCTCTAAGAGCTGCTCAAGCGTGCTTATGCCTGCTTCATGCAAGCGCTCTACCGCACCCGTGTCTATTCCTATAATTTCTTTGATACTTGTCATGATCCGCCTCCTTCCGCTTGGGGAACCATTACGTAGTTATCTATTGTACGCTCAGTTGCATATTTTTACAAAATATTCTATAATGGAATTATAGGGAAGTATCACGCACTCACGAGAAGAGGTTGCAAATGCCCGAATACGAGCTGGAACCGACACAGCGCCTCCAGTATCTGATTGAGCGTCGCGCCACCGTGACGCTCATCAACGAAGAGTCGCTGGACGTGTTCCTCCAGTGGCGATCCGACAAGTATCCAAGATTCTGGAGACAGGAAACGAACTTCGCCAACGTTGCGAACCAAATAACCGCAATGGAACTCACACTCGCTCGGCTCGACCGAGAGATTGCTGAGCTCAAGGCGGAGATCGCCAGAGGTTCTGAGCAGCAAGACCCTAATCCCGAGCCCAGACTCCCAGACAACATCTTGGAGTAAATCCACACACCGCCCCCAGCGCCTCCTGAAGGCCGCCCTAGGGGGCGGTTCTTCAATTTTACAGAGGTGGTATAATGATAGTAATGAGTAAAAAAGAACCAAAATTTGAAACACTGACCCTGGATAAAATCGTCGGTGGCGGGCAAGCACTCGGCACGCTTGAAGATGGGCGGAAGGCTTTTGTATGGGGCGGATTACCGGGGGAAACGGTGACGATTCGCGTAACTAAAAAGAAATCAAGGTTCGTTGAAGGCATCGTAACGGAAATTCATGCTAAAAGCCCCGAACGCGTCGCGCCACTCGATCCTACAACCTACCTCAGTACCAGCCCCTGGCAAATCATGAGCTTTGAGGCCGAGCAGCATTATAAAGCGGCGCTTATCGAAGAAGCGTTTGAACTGCATAACATTGTGCTACCAGCACCAATCGAAGTGTATACTGACAATAAAACTTCACACTACCGCAATAAAGTAGAGTTTAGTTGGTTTGGCGATACCGTAGACGGTGTAGATACGCTAGATCTAGCGTTTTTTACACGCGGCGGCATGGGCAAAATTCCTGTAGAGGACTGCTCACTTCTCCCTAAGCCGATGATGGACTTAGCTATTGCAATGCGCGATTTGCTGCGCACTAAAGACGTAACGGCACGTAACCTAAAAACGTTACTCATCCGCTGCGACCAAAACGGCAACTGCGTATGGCAGCTATACGTCAAAGACAAGTTGCCGGACATTATTACTAAAACCGAAGCGGAGTCCTTACCAGCGCAAGGCGGAGAGGCGATATACAGCGACCCACGCAGCCCTGCCAGCCGCATCACCGAACGCCTGGTCACTTTCGGTGATATCGTGCTTAGCGATACGGTACTTGGCGTACCATTCCGCTATGCTACCGAAGGATTTTTCCAAGTAAATATACCTGTGTACGAGCAAGCACTCCGCGATATGCGTGAATGGATTGATACAGAAAAGGTGATTGACCTATATAGCGGTGTGGGCAGTATCGGCTTAACTATCGGTGGCGACGACGTAACGCTGGTAGAGATTAATGAACATGCCGTGCGTGAAATGCGCGAAAACATTGCTAGGCTTGGCAAAAATGCCACGGCCGTATTGGCGCCCAGCGAAAAAGCACTTGAATACATTGCAAGTGATGCAACGGTTATTGTTGACCCGCCACGCGCCGGCATGCACGCTGATGTAATCGCCAAACTACTTGAGGTTGCACCGGAACGCATTATTTACCTTAGCTGCAATCCCGTTACCCAAGCGCGCGACGTAGCCCTGCTGTCGGCAAGCTATGGCATCCGCGCCCACGAGGGCTACAACTTCTTCCCACGTACACCCCACATCGAGCATTTGGTAATACTTGATAAAAAAGCATAGCCACTATGCTATAATGGCTACATGAAGCGCCGTCAAGCCATTGGTTTCACTATCGTAGAACTTGCGGTCGTTATTGTTGTTATTGGTATTCTTGCTTCAATTGTTTTAGTGAGCTACAACAGAGTACAGGCCGAAGCGCGAGATACTAAGCGGAAGACCGATATCGAACTCCTTGCAAACGAATTAGAGAAATACTACCTTACAAATGGCGAATATCCGACCGGATGTTCATTCTATTCTTCAAGTGCGGCCACGTCATGCCCATTAACCGGCCCCAATGGCAGCGCACTTAGCCATTCCGGCCTGGCATTTTATTCGGATACCGTGAATACAACCCTGCTAAGTAATCTTCCTGGACTTTCTGCTAAATTTGGAGATCCGTCTTACGCAGATAATACGCCGTTCAATGCTGCTTTAAACACAGGTGCTACGAAACATTACCTGTATTATGGTCAGTACGAGGCGAATGCTACTAAGGTAGGGGTCGCTATGGTCATCTCGGGTCCAGGCGCAATAGCAAACGGACTAAACTGTGACGGTACAACGCCTTTATGGATAGGCTGGAGGTACCGACCTGGCGGGACGACAGGTGTAGCAACTGGATTCATTGTTGGCTATTTTAGCGAGGCAGAGCAAAAATGGTATATATATCGAAGCACTCGCGGGTACAGCATATACCGAGGCACGTGGGATCCGTACTCTGACAACCCATCAGAGGTCTTGACTACTAGCGGCATGACCATTGGTCGCTGCGTATTCGTTAATTAGTACTCGCGTCATATTGTGCGGCACTGCTATGATCATGTGGATTAGTGATTTCACGCATACCGAGTGCTGCTCACGTAAATAGCATAAGCAGCATATGCTACAATAGCTACATGAAACGTCGCCAAGCTACCGGCTTTACCGTGATAGAATTCGCGGTAATTATACTGGTAATTGGAATACTTGCCACCATTATTCTCGTTGTATATAACAGGGCGCAATCAGACGCTCGGGATAGTAAGCGAGCGAATGATGCCCGCATCATTGACGCAGCCCTCAATAAATACTACAACGCAAATGGAATGTATCCATCGGGTTGCGGTGGCACAAGTTGCACCGGGCTACCCGCCCAGATGACCGTGCCGAACACCGATATTATTAGCACTCAAACGACCGCTAGCCAACTAAGCAGCATACTGGGTCTAAACACTGCACAAGTGAACGATCCAAAAAATGCTACAACCACTCCTTTTATTGGGCCCAATTACAGTATAAGCAATGGCACTCCAGGCTATGTATACCGTGGCGCACAGACGCTTGCGTCAGGCTATAGCAGCTATACCCACCCACTGATTGAGCTTACCGAGCAAGGCTCATCACGCAAGTGCTCATTATCAGTAACGGTCGTTAATACGCCGCCGCTTGATACAAGCGCATATCTATTTGCTTACTATGAAGAAGGAAGTAAAACCTGGCAAATAAAATTCGGCGACAAGGGTAAAAAGCCGCACATTAATAGCGGTGCGACAGCTGGATTCTGCAACATAGTAAACTAGCTTAGCTTGTTTTTATACGGCGGTAGGCAAATTTAGCTGCAGGGCGCCAGCCGCTGGCCGCGTCGCTATCAGCACAGTAAATAGTGCCGTCTTTTACTTCACTTACTAGTACTAAGGCGGGGCAGTACGGAGCGAGCGTGCGGTAAAATACCAGGTCATGCTCACCAACATCTTTACGGCCCGGGAATACTTGCTTAAACTTTTCTAGACCAATCTCATCAAAATAGTTTGGGCGGCCTTTGGGCGGGAAGAATAGTTCAGGCTTTATTCCTACGCGTGCTACGATCTTTTTCACATCGCCCAGTACCAGGCGAGCAGCGCCATCTATATAGCAATACAGCTGCTTCTTAGGCGACAAAAACAGCGTAGCGTAGACTCCTCTGCCGACATCAATTCGGCGGGCAATGACACTGCCTACTTCTGTATGGACGCCAAACTTTTCAGCTATATTCTGTTCTAGGGCGACATCATCATAGATTTCATTGGTCATGATACCAATATTGTAGCATAGTTTGGGCAAAATATTGACATTTTGTGCTATTTTTGCTATAATAAGATTACTGGCTCTCGTAAAGGCTTGGGTCACATTGAAAGATGCGACTACGCATCTGGGTCGCAGCATACGCGCGTTAAGATTGACCAACGCATCCTACCGGATGTTTCGCGCACCCACCTCGCTGGGAGAGACCTGGGCCCAGCGTGCCCTCATGGCACCGCTTCTTGCTCTCTCCCGGCCTACCAACCCCTACTGAGGGGATTTTTTATTTTGAAGTATAATGAATAGTAATGAACTTTACTGCGCGATATAACAACCTGAACACCGAACAAAAACAAGCCGTCGACACTATCGACGGGCCACTGCTAGTGATAGCAGGCCCAGGAACTGGTAAAACTGAACTACTCAGCATGCGGGCCGCAAATATTTTGCAAAAGACCGACACGTTGCCTGAAAATATTCTATGCCTTACATTTACCGATAGCGGCGCTAACGCTATGCGTGCGCGCCTTGCGGACATTATCGGCCCAAGTGCCTATAAAGTTGCCATCCAGACATTCCACGGCTTCGGCACCGAGATCATTAATCAGTACCGTGAATATTTCTACCGCGGCGCCGAGTTTCAGCCGGCTGATGATTTATCCAGCTACCAATTACTAACCAGTATTTTTGATGAGCTAGACTACACTAACCCATTAGCTAGCAAAAATAACGGCGAGTATGTCTATTTGCGCGATAC
>JBLMYW010000004.1:0-4103 GCA_050258515.1 Acidobacteriota bacterium
TCATAACGAATGGTGCTGGTAGCAAGTTTTTTATTTGCGTCAAGCCATTCCTCGTGCCATATCCACGTATGCTCATCAAGGCAAAAAAACTCACGACGATGCCCAGCAGGTACAGCGCCAAACAGCTTGGCGCCGACTTCACTTTCCAGTGTCAGCAGTTCGCGTTCGGTAAGGACCTTCAGTGGGCGTTTTTTTGGCATTTTTAGCCAATCGGTTGACACATCATCACCGACTAAGAGTTTGAGTGCTTTTTGGATAATCGTTGCCATAGTGCCCTACGCGGCCAAGCCGTAATCACCCTGCTGCTTTGATGCCTCTATCGCTGCTCGGCGAACATGCAATACAGCTGGGGCAACCATGCTCAGCTGTCGCGGGTCGCTATAGTCGAACTCTTGGCGTGCTTCAACGGGCAGCGTCTCTGCCGCCGCGACCATTGATGCGCCAAAATCCTCAATCCGACGACGGTCGACATCAGTAGCGTCAATCTCATGGCGGCCAATTGCGGCATCTAGGGCCGCTTCATAGAGCTTTTGCTGCTCATAGTTAGCCACCTCGGGCGAGGCGGGAATATTGTAGGTGTTTTCTCCGGATGGTTGCATGGTGGTTATATCCCAAATATACTCTTGGCGTTTGCCGTAGTAGTACGCGCTACATCGGTAGGCGAGACATTTTTTAGCATCGCCTGATGCTCCGCGACTCTACCTACATACGCTGGTAAGTTCATTTTACCACGAAAGGGCTTTGGAGTCAAGAAGGGGGCATCAGTTTCTAGTACTATTTTTTCAAGCGGCAACGCGGCAAATAGTTGCTGCTGGGATTCATCTTTTGTAAAAGTACTGATACCATTTACGCCGATAAATAATCCCCGCTTTAGCGCCTCGTCAGCATTTTCTTTGGTATCAGTAAAACTATGCATCACCCCTGTAATACTAGAGAACTCGTCGAGGATTGGCCAAAAATCCCCGAACGCCTCGCGCACATGAAAACTTACTGGTAAATTATAATCACTTGCAATTTGCAATTGCTCGCGCAAACGCTCTATTTGCATATCGCGTGGGCTGTGGTCGTAAAAATAGTCTAAGCCGATTTCGCCAATGCCAACAATGACATCCCTATTTGCTTCGACTACTGCACGGATGTCCTCTGCCCTATTATCTTTGGCATCGTGCGGATGGATGCCCACTACCGGATAACTCGCTTCATGCGTACGACAAAACGCTACTGCCTCACGCGAGCTTTGCACATTTGTCCCTACGCAAATCATCGCGACATCAGCTTCTCGGGATAATTGGTAGGCCTCTTCCCTATTTTCCAGGAAGAATTCACTGTCGTGGATATGGCAATGCGTATCAATAATTGGCATAGCTACTGCGCCTTAGGAGCACGCGGATCTTGGGTATGCAGATATAGTTTAGGGAACAGTGGCGTAACGTCACTTGGTACAACACCCGTTTCAAACATCTTTTTGATAGCTTCGCTCGTTGCCGGCATAAATGGCGTCAATAAATCGGCCACTTGTAGCAGGGTGCTTGCCGCATGCGCCAATACTTCAGCTAAATGGTCGGCAGCTTCGGGGTCTTTTTCCCGCTGCTTGGCGATCTCCCACGGCTTGACGTTCTCGAGGTACTGGTTCAGTGAACGGACGGTATTCCACACAATATCCAGCGCGCGGTTAAATTCGTAGGCATCCATCGCATCGCGATATGGCCCCATATCGTGCTCAGCCTGCGGTGCATCACCAATAACGCCCGCTTGGTAACGGGTAATCATGGCAGCAACACGCTGCACCAAGTTACCCAGGTCGTTGCCTAGCTCGTTGTTGTAGGCGTTTTCAAACTTTTCCCAAGTAAAATCACCGTCTTCTTGCGTGGGGACGTGGCGACTAAAGTAGTAACGGAAGGCATCAGTACCATATGCATCGATTACTTCCATCGGGCCAACGCCATTACCAAGGCTCTTGCTCATCTTCACACCACCTACCCCTACAAAGCCATGTACTAGCAATACTTTAGGCAGTGACAATCCAAGGCCAAGCAATATAGCCGGCCAAATACCGGCGTGGAAGCGCAAGATATCTTTGCCCACTACTTCTACGTCTGCCGGCCAGAATTCTTTCCATTCTTCACGGTCGGGGTAGCCTATTACCGTAATATAGTTAGACAGCGCATCGAGCCATACGTACATTACCTGGCCATCATCGCCTGGTACGCTGATCCCCCAGGCTAAGTTACCTCGAGGGCGGCTAATAGACACATCTTTCACGCCATCTTTTATCAGCTCTAAAAATTCATTTTTGCGGAACTCAGGTACAATACGCATACGATTTGTCTCAATCGCTTCGCGAATCTGCTGGCTAAACTGGCTAGCCTTCAGGTAGTAGTTTTCTTCGCTTAGGCGCTCGTAGGCTTTTTGGTGGTCAGGGCAAATACCGTTATTTGCCGCCGCTTCTTTATCGGTAACAAAGTTTTCACAGCCCGTGCAATACCAACCTTCGTAGCTACCTTTATAGATCAAGCCAGCTTTTGCTAACTCTTGCCAGATATATTGTACGGCGCCGCGGTGGTGGGCATCGGTAGTACGAATAAAGTCGGTGCTCGATACATTCAAACGTTCAATCAGCGTTTGGAAGTTGACATACATTTTGTCTACGTACGCCTGTGGCTCTAGGCCTTCTTCCTGTGCTTTGGCGGCGATTTTGTTACCATGCTCGTCGACACCAGTCTGGTAGCGGACTTCCCGACCGTTCATGCGCTGGTAGCGTGCCCAGATATCGGCTAGGGTATAGTCGAGGGCGTGGCCGATATGCGGTACGCCATTGACGTAAGGAATCGCAGTAGTAATGTAGGCTTTTTTGGTCATTACTTTTAGTGTAGCACAAGAACCAGGGAAATAATACCTCTGTTAGCTAGCGTATTATAATGTTAGTGTTAAAATTACACTATTTAGCTATCTTCGCAAGCACAGCAAAACGGCTCTTTTGGCCGGCAAAGTGCGAAGGGTAGTTGTCGCTGGTAGCCGTATCGATAGGTATAAGCTCGATATGTTCAGGTGCTATACCCGCTTCAATCCATTGATCATAGTTGTACTGCACAAGATCGATGGCATAGGTACCATCGAGCTGTTTTACCGCATATGGCGACTGGTGCCAGCGGGTGTTGGCAGTGACAGATAGATGAGTAAAGCGATATGAGCGAGCACGGATAGACGGCGAGTTATAGATAAGAATATCCGCCGGACTACTGCCGTAGTGTTCGATCATATACTGCACTGCTTTTGTAGCAAGGTTGTGCACTGTTGAATGCCAGCCCAGATGCAAAAGTGCCACAACATTATTTACCGGATCAGCATATACCACCGCGTTACAGTCGGCCACTGGCAGCAGTAAGGCAATGTCAGGGGTGTTCGTAATCAGCGCATCGGCTTTAATCCAGCCTTTTTCGGTACTGGCCCCACCCGCATCAGCCGGGGCAGATACATCGATTATTTCTGTATAAGAGCGGGTATCTGCATAAGTGACATACAGGCCTACCGTCTGCTCCAGCGGCACGCCCAGCTTGCTGCACCAGGTAACAATATTGCCAGCGGCATCTGAGTCAAGGCCAGGGTGCCGGATGACGCCATTTTCGATAGATGAGGTAGCTACAAAAAACGGTGACGGGAATATGGTGGGCTGATCACTGGCTATCATATGGCGTCTTTAGCAAGACGCAACCAATCATCAATCGATAGATCCTCCGCCCTGAGTTCTGGGTTGATATTAGCGTGGTGCAGCAGTTCCTCGGCGGCTGGCTTGCTGATGGCAAGCCCGGCAGCAATAGAACTGCGCAGCTTTTTGCGCTTAGCACTAAAGCCCGCCTTTACTACTCTAAAGAATGCTTTTTCGTCTTCGGGCGCAACAAGCGGGTGTTCACGGGTACGCAGCACCACTACTTGCGAATCGACTTTTGGCGGCGGCGTAAAATACTCACGTGGCACTTCTACACCCAGATACGCCTCCGCGAACACTTGTGCGCTCACTGCAAGTATACTCATATCGCCGGCACGCGCCGCAACCCGCTGGGCTACTTCTTTTTGAACAAGGATCACGACCAAGCTAGGCTTGT
>JBLMYW010000005.1:0-8204 GCA_050258515.1 Acidobacteriota bacterium
CCAGTTTCGTTATCGGTGACAATATCGAGCGTACCAGCCTTGCCGTAAGCGATGACTGGCGCGCCAGCGGCGAGTGCTTCGACGGTGACGATACCAAAGTCTTCCTCGGCCGCATAGATGAATCCCTTGGCGCCATTTAAGGCTTTTTCTAGCTCGGCATCCGATGCATCACCGAAGCGATCGGTATAGAATTCAATGGTTGGCCCAGCTAGCTTCACAAGCTTATCGTGCATAGGGCCATTGCCGAATACTTTCAATTTTACCCCTAGCCTGGTGCAGGCTTCGACCACTAAATCATAGCGCTTGTATGGGAGTTGCCGCCCCATCGTTACGTAGTAATCACCGCGCTGCCGTGCGGGGGCAAAGCGCTCAGTTTCGACGCTAGGGTGTACGACAATACTCTTGCGCCCATAGTATTTTTTAATCCGTTGGGCAGTTTCGGTAGAGTTTGCAATGAACAAATCAACATTTTTTACTGCTGCTAAATCTAATTTGCGCTGGCGGGGCACCATCAGCGGCATAAGGGTACGGATAACGGGGTTTAGTTTGCCAAAGCCTGGGTCTTTGCGATACTCGGCGTAGTGGCTCCAGTAGTAGCGCGGTGGGGTGTGGCAGTAGGCGATTAATTTTTGATCTGGCCGCGCTTTAGTAACTTGGTGGCCATGCAGGTAGGTGCTCGCGATGATGATATCGAATTCGGAGAGGTCGAGCTTACGCATTGCCTTTACGGCCATAGTAGGGAACAGTTTGTGGTAATTACGTAGTTTTTTCGGCAATTTTTGTAATTTTGAAGCCCGAACATCCAGCTCGCGAAACGCCGGCACTTTATCTTCGTTATAAATAGCTGTATATATCGGCGCACCTGGAAACGCCTTGGCCAATGCCAAAACAACATTCTCTGCCCCACCCATCACGGTGAGGAAATCACAGACAATAGCAATTTTTGGCGCTTTGGTCATGGATCTATTATACAGCGTTTGTGCAGCTGAGGTTTTGCTGGTAGTATTGGGGTAATGAAATATCTGAAACTGATGGCTATTTTAACGTTATCAATAGTAGTTTTCATTACTATCGGTTTACCACTTGGTAGCGTGTCGGCGACATGGCACGGGCAGGAGCCAACTCTTTCCGTGACACAAACAAATCATGCTTGCACAGAACAGATAATTGAAGTCGGTGATGCTAATCAGGTTACAGAAACTTGGAATGGATGTATTACATATGGGCTCACTATCGATATAGCTTACACCTATATACATAACGAAACTGGCGCAGATGTACAGCTAGGTGTACGGTACAAAGGTGACAACATATTCGTCCCGCTAAATTTATCGGGTTATATCTATCTCATTCCTGGTACAAATAAAGTAATTTACGATACTCCATATTATGGTGTGCGCAGCCGATCGATACGTGTAGTAGATGACTTAAGTAGGGCACTTATCCCGTATCGCGGTAGAAATGAGGGGCCTACTTATCGCTATGGTATAGACGATTCGAAAGGGAGAGCTATTTTCCACTCCATAGATAAACCCTCCTGGTATCCGGATTATTATGCCGTTTCACTGAACGGAAGATACGTTGTGGGTCGTTTTTCAACTAAAGGATTTTTTAAAGCAAATATTGATACTGGCGTGATTACAAAACTTTTTGACTTCATCTCTACCATGCCAGGGTGGGAGGGTAATGAAGTGATTAAAGCAGTGAGCAATGATGGGCGATTTGTGCTTCTTGGAAACCGCGGACTATTGGTCGATACGACGAGCTGTGGTAATAGAATTGATAATAGTGCGAATATAAATACTCCTCTCATGCCCGTAGGCATCCCCTGCAATACAAAAGACATCTCAGCGTCTATTGAAAATTCCTTGTCTGGTGGGGGGTTCCAGTACTCCGTCAACAGGGCGCGTTTTATTGATAACGGTAGTTCTGTAGAGTTTGACGTGCGCCTATATTCGTATATGTTGCCAGATTGGCGCGTACTACAGGTGACGAATTCCCAGAACTCTAACCCTGGAATTGTATTTGATGATGACCCAACATTAGAGTACCTCGCACTTGGTGACTCTTTTAGTAGTGGCGAGGGGGATATTGGCCGTAAATCGGATGATAGCAGTTACTATTTACCAGGTACTAATAAAGGGATAGACAATTGCCATATTAGTGTGCGTTCATACCCCTACGTATTACGTGACATGTGGACCATTCCGGATGACACTATGCACTCTGTGGCCTGCTCGGGTGCGCGCGTGGTGCGCGACTATATGCGGTATGAAGATGGGTATTTAGGGCAGGGTGATAGACTGGCGAGTTTTGATAATGTTGCTATGCTGCAGTCGGAAGCACTACAAAATTTTAAGCCTGGCCATGTACAGCAGATTGATTTTGTAAAAGAATACAAGCCAAAAATAATTACGCTAACAGGCGGCGGGAACGACGTAGGGTTTGCACGGATACTAGAATACTGCGCCTCACCGCAAGGTAGCGATTTTATCCCATTTACTAATACCACTTGTGGCTATGCGCAGTCTGGATCTAGCCTAAATAAAGTACTACACAGGGCTATAGATGCGCAGTACAAACCTCTTAAGGAATTTGTAGATGAAGTGGCAAGAGCTTCGCCTAGCACACGCGTGATATTGGTAGGATACCCTAGTATTATAGCCGAATATAATGGTATAGCATGTGCGCTTAATGCCGGGGTGCTCAATATAGATGAGATGCGCCTGATAAATAGTGCAACTAAACGATTGAATGAGGTGATAAAGAAAGTCGCCCAAGATACCAGTGCCGATTATGTAGATATTTTCGATAGCCTAAAAGGAGGGAGGATATGTGAAGGGAGTGAGCATGTGACGGGTGTGTGGAGCCATACCAAAGGTTTGGCAATAATTGATGAAATATTCCATCCCAATGCCTCCGGCCATAAAAAGATTGCTGAAGCAATCGATGAGTCGGGTGTGTATGCTACTAGGTTAGCACCGATTAGTGACTATATTGTGCAGCCACATACCGTAACGCAGCAAATGCCACTGTATACTAATGATGCACCCATCTACCGCTATGGCGACCAAAAACCAATCACAACTGCGCCAGGCACGCTGCTGCCGAATTCACCTTATGATATTACTTCAAACTCTAACCCCGTACATTTAGGTTCATTTACAACACTCTCCGATGGGTCGGCTAATGCTAATGTATCGTTTGCAAATGTACCTGTAGGGAGGCATGTACTAGTACTGGAGGGTATTGCTCCAGACGGAACCCTAGCAACTTATTACCAATTTATAGAAGTAAGGCATTCGACAGATGATGCCGATGGCGACGGTATTAAGGATGTAGATGACAAATGTAATTTTATAACCCACTGGTATGATGAAACTACGGGCGAGGATGTCTGCGCGACGACTAATGAGGGTGCGATGGATACACTATCGAGAATGTTGCTTATAAAATCGAACCCAAGCTCGACAGTAGACCCGCTTACCTCTACTGAACAGCAATATATAGTGCCGTCCAATACTAAATCTGGTAGTAATAAATCTACATTCTTTGCCAATGAGGATGTCAGCAAAGGTATTTCTAGCGAGCGCAATGAGTGGCCCCTCCTGCCTCTAGTTGTACTAATAACCATAGCCGGTATAATGGGAGGCATATGGCTAAAAAAGACCAAACCAAATTCTTAGGCATACCGACTACAAAAAAAATGAAGCGGATATTGATAATGATAGCTGTAGTACCATTGTTACTACTAATAGATCTGTTTTCTCCGTTTGGCGGGCACTTGCGATTTGCTAACGAGTGGGCGCGCTGCGGCGGCAGGCCATACGTTCGCGATGGGTTTCCTGGCGGTGGCGTACACTTTTATTCTCTAGCACCCAATATAGCACTGGGATTTGGCCGTAATAATGTAGAAAAATATTATTGCACGCCGATTGAAGCAGAGCGAGATGGCTTGTCGGCAAGCGGCGATACGTGGACTTTTCCCCATCTAGAAAAGGCCGGTGAAGTGCATCCTTATAGCAAAAAGCCGTTTCCAAAACGTGAGTAGTGACTTAGGAGTTGCTGAAACCCTGTGCTACTATAAATGTAATATTACCAGCTAGACAAAAATAATATGGACGAACAGCAAAACATACAAACACCCGCTCCAGATGTAGAGCCGCCAACAATAGGCGATTCAAGCAGCACTACTACACCAGCAACCAATGATTATGTTGGGCAACCTACTGTCGCCCAGACGATAGCTAAAGAAGTAAAGCCACCAAAAAAAGCGCGAACCGTACTTATTGTCATTGTGACGATTGTGCTGGCGATGGGTATAGGATTGACGATATTTTATTTTGCTTTCCGCACGCCAGATAGTGAATATGATGCACTCCTCAGAAATCTGCGCTCTATGCGAGAAGATGTAAAGATGATTCCCAAGGCAAGTGAGAAGGTCGATGATGACTATAATATGGCCGGAGATAAAGCCAGAGTAGATGCCGCTAAAGCTTACGTACAGAAATTGGAAAAAATAAAAAATTCTAAAGTAGTAAAACATGATACTGCTGTTCGGGCTGCATACGATAGCGATAAAGAGGTAATTGAAGCATATGGACAAGCGTCGATAGATGCTTTTGAAACCGTAGCTATACATAAAAAACTTACGACAGCCTGTCAGTCGATTGGTGATGAGCTGGGTGACGTAACTACGGTGCGTGCTTATAATAGCAAGGTGCTTAACTGTGAAAAAACTATGGATGAAAATCCGCATGTACCACTTAAATCATTTGATGAATCACGCCATACAAAAACAATAGCTGCCTATAAAGAAATAATTGAGGCGTATAGGAAAGCTTATGCTGCATATGAGGCTAAAGACAAGGCGAAGCTAACACTGTTAGAGGCCGATATTATGAAAGGATACTCTAATTTCAGGGAAGCTACGTCTGGCGGGGAGACGATTACTAATACGAAGAACCCGACTTATATTCTGGACGATATGATAAAAACGGCTGAACAGCGTAAGAGTGTGTTCTTTCGTTCTTAAAATAGCTAATTAACGGCTATATGGGTACTATAAACGTATACAGTAAACGAGAGGGATACGGGACGTTTTGCTTTTTGGTGATAAGCTGGGCGCGATTGGCAAAGTAGATGCGACCAGCCTGAAACGGGTATATGCCGAAGCCGAAGGCATAGCTACAGTGCAGCGTTGTAAGCATCGACATTGCTATTAAGTTCGAGCCTGGTGTTTTCGCATGCTTGCCAGTCACTATTGTATGTGTCTACCTCGTAACTGTTACTCGTGTCGACGCTACCTTCTCTACTTGTAAGATCTGCACTGCACGCATCGTATTGCGATCGAAGAGACTCTATGCGGTTGTATATATTTTGCTTTTCGGGACTAACGGTACTTGGAGCGGGGACTGTGGCATTGTAGAACGATAGAACTATCGCTAAGATTGCGATAATTACTCCAATAATAATCATAATTACTTCACCTACGTATGCAGTACGAAAGACGTGGCTCTTGCCTAGCTTTTCTAAGTTGCTGGCATTTGCTGCCCGCTGCACCACTGCCATGATTGCAGCGGTACCGCTAGAAAGTAGCAGCACTGTGACTACATACGCAAACACTTGCTCGGTAGAGTTGGTAGCAGCCTTATTTGCGGCGTTTGAGAATATGAGTAAAATGATGTATCCAGCAGCCGCCCATCCGGCGTGCTGAAACCTTGTGTAGCCACTCTGTTTTGCAGCATGTTTTATACGTACCATTAACGGATAAATAGTAAATAGTTGGAAAATAGTCGATAGTACGGGGTACGTTTTATCTTGGGTACTTTTGCTAATAAGCGCGTAATGTTTGTACACCCAGTATAGTGGGTAGAACCCAAGAGTTATGATAGTAAAAATAGCAACTGCAAGAGGCGATCGATAGAAGAATATCGAGTTTGCATTTTGGTATTGGTGTAATTGTTTTAGAATTGTGTCGTACTGCTTTATTTCGTGGACGTACGATCCATTAAAGCTGGTTAGGCGCTTTAGCGCGATGGCGGAGGTGATGAGTATAAATAGTGGGAATATTGTCCATATAAAGAGTGCGCTGATAATAACGTTTATTAAAAGGAAAATTTTTAATGTATCATCATCACTACGTGCAACAAGGAATGATCCGGCAACGATAAAATAGGCACACGCCATACCTATAATAATAGAAAAGACTATAGCGGATGGACCGATAAACAGTAGCCCCAGTGCGATAAGTAGACCCACAATACCTAGGGCAATTGCCCAGAATCCTGCGCCAGAGATTGCTGCCTTTGCTACGATGATGTCGTGATCAGCATCGGTAAGTGATGGTTTGGATGATGGTGCATCCGCGGTCCCGGCCGGAGCTTCGTTTGATTGAATCATTGTGAGTAGTCGGTCGGCTCGTTCGTATTTATGCCCGCGTATTTCGATAGCTTGTTCTATAAAGTCTAAGGCTTCTTCATGGTTGCCATTGTAGTAGTGAACAAACGCTTGTAGCTCGTACAGCTTGTATGTCTTGTTGCCAATCGTTTTGTTGTGCTGGTAGCGCGTTGCAAGGGCATCTAACTTTTCTTGAGCATCGTCGAGTGCACTATAGTCGATAGGATCGCTGACAGCGGTTTTGATGGCAGATTCAAGTGCATGGATTTGCTTTAGGTAGTTTTGCTCTATTGTTGATTTTGCCAGCTGCATATAATGTATAGTTTAAATCATTAGTACTACAATGCAAATGGCTAGTATAATAACAGGGATTTTGTCTGTTACTGAAGGTCAGTAAGTCCGAGATAATTACTACTTCGCGCCAGTTTTGCGCAGTACCACACCGATGGTTTTGAAGAGGATGCGGAGGTCTAGCCAGAAGCTCCAGTTTTGGGCGTAGTACAGCTCTAGCTCTATGCGCTCGTCGAAGCTGAGTTCGCTGCGGCCGCTAACTTGCCATAGGCCGGTGACGCCGGATTTAACGCTATGCAACAGCGCGGTGCGCGAGCGGTTAAAATTAACTTCTTGCGGTAGGATAGGGCGCGGGCCGACCAGGCTGAGGTCGCCGCGTATGACGTTAAAAATCTGCGGTAATTCATCCAGCGAGGTTTCGCGGAGGAACTTGCCAAAGCGGGTGACACGCGGGTCGTCTGTCACCTTGTGGTGCTCGCGGTATTCGCGGGCCAGGTCATCGCGCCCCATATCTTCAAACTCTAGGCTGGCATCTTTTTTGCCGTACTGGGCGCCCATGGTGCGGAATTTGTACAGGGTAATGGGCTTAGAAAATTGGCTTAGCCGCTTGGATTTATACAGCGCCGGGCCAGGGTTAAACAGCTTTTGCAGCAGCCATAGTATAGCCAGGATGATAGACAGCGGCACTAATAGGATGATGGATACCACGAAGTCGAACACGCGCTTTAAAATGGCGCCCCAGCCAATCAGTGGGGTTTGGCTAACGGTGATCATAGGGTAGCCAAGGAAGACGTCGATGGTGTTTTTACCGGTATAAAATTCGGGCTCGCCCGGGATGAAATTGTACTGGATGTGATTGATCTGTGCGGCACCGAGGATTTTGTGATTGCGATCTTCGCTATCGTAGAGGTCGGTCTGGATGATGGTGGTAATGCCGAGCTTCCCGATATCTTTTAGCGCAGCTTCGACACGCGGGTAGTGGGTGACGCCTAGGTGTGGCGGCAAGAGCTTGGCGGGGCCAGCGAACGCCACAACTTGGTAGCCAGATTTATGCGTGGTAGAAAGTGCTTCTAGGATATCGGTGGTAGCAGCCGAGTCGCCGATTATCAGCACGCGGCTGACACCGCGGCCGTAGCGGTAGAGTTCGTTGCGCACCAGGCGGATAACCTCGCGGACGATGATGATAGAAAGCATAGAGCCGAACAGTACATACAGTGCTACAAGCCGTGCCGGGAAGATGTGCACGCTGGTGACATACTCCCAGCCAACGACGAGTAATACGCCGATAAAGCTACCCAGCGCGATACGACTCCACTCTACGAGGCGGCGATTGTAGATATTGCTGGTATAGAGGCCAAGCGAAGCAAAAATCAGTAGCCAGACTGGTGCGATGACAGCGAAGCCAACGATATATTCGTGAAGATAGACATCGTACAAGAGCGCGCGTGGGTCTACCTGGGTGCGTACATAGTAGGCAATGCCAAACACGGCGGCGAGCACCACCAAATCGGCGG
>JBLMYW010000006.1:0-3100 GCA_050258515.1 Acidobacteriota bacterium
TCGTAGAATGCTTTGTACTATCAAAGTCCGATTTATTAATAGTGATGACATTACCCGTTGCGAGCTCACATACACTCATGGTGGGCGGCTTACAATTGGCCGTGTCTTTACTGTATTTTGCGTCGTCATACTTCGTCTCGTCGATCGATACCACCTTGCCCGTTTCAGTCTCACAGACTTCTATCATAGTTGGCTCTGCCGTACAGCTACCTGTCGGTAATGCACCCGCCATAAAGTACTCTGTGTACGTATTAGGGCCTTTTTTATCTGCCAAATTGCCGTTATTTTTACAAACATCGCGCTGCACCACACTACTCGGAGCTGCAAACTTCACGTCTTTGCGGCCAGCCAGTAATTTCGTCATGGTATTGCGCCATATCGGCCCCGCCATATCACTACCACCGCTCCGCATAGCGGTATTGTCGTTATTGCCGACCCATACACCTACGACATATTCGGGGTTGTAGCCAATTGTCCAAGCGTCCCGGTTATCATTGGTGGTACCCGTCTTTACCGCTACTGTGTGGCCTCCCACCGTTAACGAACTGCCAAATATTGAGCTCCGAGCGCTGTTGTCGCTCAGGATGCTAGATATTAGGAATGCACCTTCCTTACTGATCGCTTGCTTACTGCTAGTTGTGCTATTAAAGATACTCTTGCCGAATTTGTTATTAATTTGCTTCACCGAAAGCAGCTGATATTGCTGACCTTGGTTGGCAAACGCAGCATACGCATGCACCATTTCACGTAATGGCACTTCGGCTGAGCCCAGCGCCAATGACAAGCCGTAGTTTTTCGATGCATCAATCGTGGTAATACCCAGATTTTTAGCAGCCGTAATAGATTTTTCAATACCATAGTCTTGCATCACATGAACGCTTGGGATATTCAGCGACATGCTGATTGCCCTGCGCACCGACTCTTGGCCGCGGCTCGATTCCCTGCGGTCTGCGTCACGCGGAATGTACCCGCCGCCAAAATCAATCACTTTATCTTGCAGTATAGTCGCCGGCGTAATAACGCCATCGGCAAGCGCATACGAATAGTAAATCGGCTTGAAGCTACTGCCCGGCTGGCGCGCCGTCGTTACCATATTCACTTTGCCCCATTTATCATTATTATAGTCGGCACTACCCACCAAAGCGCGGATTTCGCCACTGGCAGGGTCAACTACTAGTCCACTCGCATTACTGCCACCCATCGCGTTCACGTGCGTAATACCTGCCGCAACACTATCGACAAGCGCTTGCTGCGCGGAGACATCTAATGTTGTCTTTACCTGGTAGCCAGAGCGCATTACCGTTTCGTAGCCATACTTCTTGCTTAGCTCGTTGATTACCATTTCAGCAAAGTGCGGTGCAATGGAATTCTGTGAATCAGCGGTCGATGCGTATTGCAGCTCAATAGCCAATGCTTCATCTTTTTGCGCCTCGGTAATATAGCCGTTGGTCACCATGCGCTTGAGTACGGTTGTTTGGCGCTGCTTGGCGTATTCCGGGTTACCACTAATTGGCGAATACGCGCTTGGGGCGGGCAGCACCCCTACCAACATAGCACTCTCGGCAAGAGTGAGATCTTTCGGCACCTTGCCAAAGTATACTTTCGCGGCATCTTCAATCCCAAAGGCATTTTCGCCGTAATAAACAGAGTTAAGGTACATATCTAGTATTTGATCTTTGGTGTAGTTCTGCTCCACTGCTATGGACATGAATAGCTCTTGGTACTTACGGATGTAACTACGGTCGTCCGTAAGCAGCGTGTTCTTTACTAATTGTTGAGTCAGCGTTGATCCACCGCCCACACCCGTAAAAATTGCGCGCACGTAACCACCCAGGCTAAATCCGCCATGTTTATAAAAGTCTTTATCTTCACTGGCAAGCAGTGCATGCTTCATGTTGTCAGAAATCTGATCTAGCGGCACCCTATTACGATGCTCTGCCTTACCGATACTGTAAAATGGTTTGCCGTGTATGTCTTCTAAAACAATACCGGTATTATTGCGGTTCATTAGCCGTTCAGGGTCTTTAATATCGTTGGCAAGCAGCAAATACGTAACAATTGGCGTGATAATAAGAAACGCTAGTACAGGAATAGCGATGAATAACAGCTTCTTTTTTAGCGGTAAGCCACGAAACCATGCCACGAAGCTGCCAAATTTACCCTTTGGCGCTGCACGGTGCTTGGTAGCGCGTGGTTTATGATTCGCTAAATTAGCGTAGCGATTCATACGCGCTGGCTGCTTACGCTTTACCATAGGCTTATTTTACACCCCTTCAGTGCGTAGTGTAAATGCACACATTATGGCCGCAGCTAATGCATCGGCACAGTCGTCAGGCTTCGGCACCTCGGTTAATCCTAGTTGCATACGCACCATTTCTTGCACCTGCTTTTTATCGGCTTTGCCGTAGCCAGTCATAGTTTGCTTTATCTGCAAGGGTGTATATTCTTCTATTCGCAGCTTGGCTTGCTGGCCCGTTAGCATCGCCACCCCGCGAGCATGCGACACGCTCATAGCAGTAGTTATATTAGTATTAAAAAATAGTTTTTCAATCGCCATCACACTCGGCTTAGTTTCAGCAATAATCTCTGTGAGGCCATTGTAAATTTCTTCTAAACGATCTTGCAGAGGCGTATGTGCCGGCGTCGTAATCACCCCGGCCGTCACTAGCTTCGTCTTGCCACGCACGGCATCAATCACCCCAAATCCCAAAATACCAGTGCCAGGATCAATGCCGATAATTCTCATACCCTCTAGTATACGCTACTTACGGCGGCGCAGCACCCGTGCCAGCCCTGCCCCAATTTCGCGGCGCCATTCCCATACGCCGTAGCCAGCTGCCAAGGCTGCAATACCGCCGACTACCCACCAGGTGGCCAACGCCGCGCCTTCTTGTTTGTATGGTTCGACAGGATATTCAGCGCCCAGCACGCTCGTATCCCTCATCTTGCGGCAACGATTTGTGGCTGGATTTCGCTCGTAGCCTTCATCGCATGGCAGCAGCTCAGCAATCGCACTGGCAATCGAACGGCAGCGATTGGTGGACGGATTGCGCTCCTGTCCCTCTTTGCATGGCGTTAGCGTCGAGGCAGTACTTGCGAT
>JBLMYW010000007.1:0-11415 GCA_050258515.1 Acidobacteriota bacterium
GTGCAGAGCCGGGGCTTGCCTATCAATCCCCTACCCAGGCGCACGCATACTGCCTGCGTCTTTCGTAAGGGATCGAAAAGGAATCTATGGTTTATCCAAACTTCTTGTTAACTTGCTGAACTTTCTGGTTGAAAGCTCATTTCCTTTGCTACAGGGTCGTACCCGGGTAGCAAGCGTGGTGAGATTTCAAATATGGTGTGTTGGGAGGGGCGTAGAGTGCGCCCCTCCCATGAGGCTTCCGTAGAGAGGGAAGCCTCGAGCGATGGTGCATGGGCACGGAGCTTGCGTCGCGTACCGGCACCTCATAGGCCTCGCCTGGCCTTGCGCATTATTTCTTGGGGGTATGCGCACCCCCTCACGGTCGGCCTCAGCCGACCGTGAATGCCGCCCGGGCGTTGTCCGTCCGGGCGCCGAAGCGCTCCGGATGAACCGGGCGCACCCCCAGGGGGGTGCGCTTCCGGCCGGCCAGGATGGCCGGGTTCGGGCGGGTGTTCTTGGTGACGAGAGCGGACATGGTCCACTCCTTTCTCCCCTTTCGGGGATTTTTGGAGCTTGACCGGATTGTCTAGCTCTCTCCCCTGCCACATATACGTGACAGTTCGAGAAAGCTACACTGCTACTCTCGCTATAAATCCTCAAAAATTAAATGTGCGTGGGTTACCCCACTCTGCGCGCTCCTACCGGTCAGCGGTAGCAGAAAGGCGCGGAGTGGGTGAAAACGTTATGACGTTTTCACCAGGCTGCTTATATAAAATTACGGAAAGGTTGATATGGAGCGTGTACGCTCATGCGACCGGCCATTACCCTAGGTTCTCTACACCCGAGTACGCGTCCTGCCTTGACCCGGGAATCAACCATACCACATACATATATATGCGAGGGACTCTACCGAATCTCTATCCCACCCTCTCAACGTGCTAGTTGGTCAATTTGCCTCTCGATCAACTGTGTACATAATAGCACAAGTTGTATTTTATGTCAATAATGTTATTGCATAATATGTACTTAACAGAGGTAGCATAAGCAGTATTTTTGTCAAACTAGGATTGACAAGCGTGGAAAAATTTGCTAATATAGCATATATGGATACCACACTCCTCCGTAAAGCCGGCCTTACCGAATCCCAAGCCAAGGGGTATTTAGCCCTGATAGAGCACGGCGCGCTCTCCCCTGCCGACCTGGCCGAGAAGACAAGCGAATCCCGCACCAACGGCTACATGATATGCGAAAAGCTCGAGCAACTGGGCCTGGCCACCAAAAAAGAGGGCAAAAAAGCCCTCTACACCCCTAATCACCCTTCTGCGCTAGAAACGCTGGCCGAAAAGCGCCGCAAAGCCCTAGTGCGCAACGAGCAAGAGGTAAAAGGCGCCCTACCCTCGCTCATAGACTTCTTTTACCAGTATCAATCTACCCCTGGCGTCGAATTTGGCTACGGCAGTGATGGTGTCGAGAAGATCCGTGCCCGCACCCTTGCTAAAGGCCAGAAGCTCTATTTCGTTCGCACTGGTGCCGACCAAAACTACGACCAAGAAAAGCTAGCGGCATTTATCAACCATCGCGTAGCGGCTGGCATTCAGGCGCAAAGCCTGGCACCAACCAATAACACCCATACTCGGTCACAGGAACAGCTAGAAGCGTGGCTACTCGACCGCACTCTACTGCCCGCAAAGCAGTACACCGCCCCTGTAGAAGTAGACATATTTGGCGATACAGTCGCCTTTATCGACTTTGAAAACGATGGTATGAGCACCATGATCACCAGCCAAAACATCGCCGATGCTATGCGGCAATTGTTCCTGATTGCAAAGGAATCGACGGATGACCAGACTCCATCGTAGCCCGCTGCACGCCCACCTGTCCAAAGTGGCGACGGTATAGTTTGTGCACCATATGCTCCGCTAACCCCTTAAACTCATGTTTATTTCCGTACTTTTGGCTCAGCGTTACATGATAGCCGCGCGATTTACCCTGTTGCAGTTTGCGCATCCGTAGCTTATTACCCAAGGCTATCAGGCGCCCCACCCTTACATTAGGGTTGTCATCACTGCCTCGTAGCGTGCCAAGGTCAAGTGCAGCCTGTAATTGCTCGCGAGTAGCGTCAAAGCCAGCCCTGCCCCCATTTGCATCACGCAATAGCCCTTCTAGATCAATGCGTACACTTAGGGCATACCGGCGGCGATAATCAGCAATCTCCTTCGGCACCGGCTCATCATCTAGCACATTGGAGCTAAAGTTTATCTGCCCCTCTTCGGAGTGCTCAATACCTTTCATATACTGGCCGCGCTCTGAGCCAGTGGTCTTTATTTGTGCATATGTATCGCCATTTTTACCAAGGTTCCAGCCAGACCGCTCGTCGCCCAAGTAGGCCGGCGTAGCAATGCCCGAATGAAAGTTTTGGGTTATTTTACCCAGGGCAACGCTAATATGCTCTAGGCCCTTCATCACCTCTTGCATACTACCGATAGTAATTCGGTTACCCAGCACGCGACCCGTTGCAATCCCTTGCTCACTTACGGCGATTGCCTCAGCCACACACATCACCTCGGTGATACGGCTATTCATTTTCTCTTCAATTTCGCCCACAATCTGGTCATCGTAGCCAGCAAATAGCTGCGAGAATTCGCGGCCAAGGCGCCGTACCTCACTCATTTTCTCAAATAGCCGGTCAAATGCTTCTTGCGGTAGCCTCTCGCGCAATGTCAGTAGCGTATCACCAAAATCTTCACCAAATTCGGTGGCAAGAAAGGCTTCTAAAAACATATCGTTGCTCTCGCTGTTCTTTGTAGTTATTGCCCCTACACGCTGTAGATTCTCAGAACTACTATGTACCAACCAGTCCATAAAGGGCCGCACATTGCTCTCGGCAATATCACTTCTAGATATATGAAAATTACTGCTCAAGTAATCTTGAAAAGGTTTTGAATTGAATACAAGCAACTCGATGGTATCATCGTCACCAATCTGCTCAGCCCGAATACTTCCCCAGATATACTTACCGTTATCATGACTTACTGGCTCCGCCGCGCCACCAGCGACCTCGCTTGCCCAAAATTGCTGCTCCATCTTCTTTCCTATATTCAAGGCAAAGGAACGCGCAATCGGTGATTGAAACGGCAAATCGCCTGCACGCAACTTACGAAGAAACGTATCGTTACGATCCGAATAACCATCTGCGTCAATGACTCCACTCGTAACATACACGGACTGGCTGCTTATAAGGCTTAATGCCGCTAGTTCATCAAACTCGTCTGTCGAGCCGCTCTCTAAGTAGGAATCGATAAACGGAAAAGCGACTGTATCAGCTGTCATAAAAGCTTGTCGCAGCACCTCATTACCATTACGCACTGGGGGTGCGTCTATATCTGGAGTATTTTTAGGATGAGGGTCGGTACGAGGCATGTTTGTTTTTTATTGATTACCTCTTATCATACTAGCATAAACGGTATAAAAAGTCAAGAGGTCGCCAGCTGGGACGACCTCTTAAACCTTATTAGCCGTGAGGATAGTCTACGCCTAGCCCTTCTTTTTATCCAATTTATCGAGCTTTAGTGCGTGGATGATGAGGTAAATTACCAGCGCGGTGGCGATAAGCGTAATGAGTGAGCTCACGAATGCGCCCCATTTGAAGTCAGCTTCGCGGCCAAATAGCTCGAGCTTCCACTCGGCGCTTGCCAGTGCAGCCTGCGAGCCCACGATAAACTGCACGATAGGGTTGATAAAGCCTTCGACCAGCTTCTTCACCGTGTCGCCAGCTGCTGTACCAATAGCCAAACCAACGGCCAGGCCCACTACGCCTTGCGTACGGATAAAGTCCATAAAGCCGCTGCTGTGGCCCTTGGCGCCATCGCGTACGGCCGCTGCGCGTGCCTTGATAGATTGTACTTTCTTTTCTGCCATTAGGTGATCTCCCTTACTTACTGGGGTAAATTATAGTATCACTACCGTAGAAAAACAATATTTGCGACCCTGGCGGCGCAGATATCCTGGGTTACAGGATTCCGCGCCGCCAGAGCTGGCAAGGCAGGAGGGCTTGTGGCTCTCGTCTACCCCGCCCTTGCCCTAGGGTGAGCGTCTTCGCCTGGCGGCGAGTGCATCGCACTAGGGCAAGATCTAGCGCACGAAAAAGGCCGGGGGTCGCCCGGCTCGCTGGTTTCGTACACTAGAAAACTACGATGCCGGGGGCATAGGGAACACAATGAGGAGAATGAGTCCGAATTGTGCAGCTATGTTCGACATGCCTTCAGTATACACCCGAAGTAATTACTAGCACAAGATTTATGTAGTAAATAAAACTACATTTTATCTGGAGCGTGGATACCAAGGATTGATAAGCCAGCCTTTAGCGTATCGGCGTACAGCGCGACAAGCCCGGCGCGATGTGCTTCATGCTCATCACCTACCACATGGTTTTTTTCGTAGTAGCGGTTAAATTCTTGTGCCAGCTCAAATAGATAAGTACAGATGTGGTGCGGCTCGAGTAATGAGGCAGCACGATCCACAACTTCGTGGTACTCGCCTAGCTTGCGCACTAGGGCGCGGTCTTCATCACGTACATTGGCTGGGTACGCAAACACTGCAGTCGTCTTCTCCAAGATACGACGTGCCCGTGCATGGGCATACTGCAAGTACGGCCCACTATTGCCCTGCAAACTCACCGTTTCTTCCACATCAAACGCGATATCACCGCCCAAGCGGTACTTGGCGAACACATATTTTATCGCACCCAGCGTGACGGGCTCTACCAGGGATTCGTCGTCCACGAGCGCCCTTACTTTTTCGCGCACGATATCGATGACATCAACCGCGCGTGTCACGTTACCTAGCCGCGAGCTCATTTTTTTGCCATCGGCAAACTTCACCGTGCCGTTGGCCAGGTGTGTCATAGTGCCCGCTAGCTCTGGCCGGAAGGTTTCGGCGGCAGCAAATACCACGCGCATGTATTCGACTTGGTCGTTACCAGTGATGAGGTAGCGGTGATCGAAGTCGTAGTCGGCCTTTTCCTGCCAAATCACCCCTATATCTTTGGTTTCGTAGGTAGGCAGCCCCTTGCTGGTGATAAATACGCGGGTATGCAGGTGCTTTGATTCGTCGCCCTCAAACACTACAGCGCCGTCAGATTCCTTTAGATTGCCCTTGGCCAGCTGCTCGCGCACCACATCTAGGCCGGTTGGCGCCGTGGTGCTTTCTGGGTAGTAGCGCAGGTCTGCCACATCAATCGTTTTATAAAACGCATCAAAATAATCAAAGCTCCACTGGCGCGTTTCCCAGTAGATTTTTGCCAGCGGCGACTCGTGATCGTCGGCCGAATGAAAGCCGTAGATCGTCTTGTTTAGCTCGTCGATTTCGGCTTTTGTTGCCTCGCCCTCTTCATACGCCTTAGCACCTGCCACATAGCAGCTGCTAATCCAGCGTGAGCGCATAAAGGCGTCGCTATCTACTTCAGATAGCTTTTCCGGGTGCTCACCGCCAAGTGCTTCCCGCATGCCCCACAGGCACTTCGCCACGTGCAGGCCAACATCGCCGCCAAAGCTAGTGCGATTCACCCGGGCACCACTCACCAGTAGTAGTCGGGCGAGAATATCGCCAAAAATCGTTTGGTACAAGTGACCGGTATGCAGCTCTTTAAATGCATTCGGGCAGCTGTACTCTAGCACTATATTGCGCCCAGCATTTACCGGTCGCGGCTCTTCGCGAATCACCGCTAGAAGCGCCTCTGAGCCCAGAGTAATATTAATAAATCCAGGGCCAGCCACCTCTACCTTGGCATAGTCACCCGTTTCACGCAGCGTATCGGCAATTTCGGCAGCGATGTCGCGCGGGTTTTTGCCCACGGATTTAGCAAGCTGCAACGCAACGTTCGTGGCATAGTCGCCAAATTGCGGGTCGGGTCGGGTCACGGCCGGGGTTACAGCAACGCCATACAATTCCTGTATAATTTCAGCTAATTTCTCTTCCATTAATCTTTAGTATACCACCAGTGGCTAGTAGAAATAATGTATGGGTAAAAATAATTGCTAAAATTACAATAATATGCTATAAATTTTATATGTCTGAAATCAAATTCCCTGCGTATGCTACACCAGCCACACGTAGTACCGATACTTACAATGCTGAGTATCGCAGGCCGGCGCTTCGTGAATTCGGCGTCTCTGTAGAACCTTACTACAGAGACCGGCGCAATCAACCTAGCTTAGAATGGTTTACCGGCCATAATACACCGCCTACTGCACAGCACCTTGCAGCTACCATGCTACTACTAGAATACTTAAAGGCAGCCAACTACTCTGATAAGCCCTCCAGTGTGCGCAAGCGAGCCGATTACATAGCCCGATTTACTTCATCACTTGATAGTCCGAACGAAACTCACGTTGCGTTTACCGACATTTTTACGATGACTTCGCGTAAGCAAGACAAGCTGACCGTCACTGTGCAGCCAGCTGTATTTAATTATACCGACAATCGTTTCCGCCACGAGCAAGGGAGTGAGCCTACGCCAGTACATATTCCCGAACACTATACCGAATTAGTTGGATATTTAGAGCTCATTAGAACGAGCCTAATGCAGAAAACGCGAGAGGAGGAGATGAGGCTAGCGCCCGTTGACTCATCATGCGAGCCTACTACTGAAGAATTAGAACTACAGAACGTAAATAACAATAGCGGTCTACTGTCACGCCTAAAGCTAACATTCTGGCGATAACGAGCTATTGCTCGAAATCGTCGTGAATAATTTCGTCTTGCTTGTACACCGATACCGGCGTCATACCGCGCGAATGCTCATCCTGTAGCACATCACGCAAGGCACTCATGTCATCCGCCGTTAGCGTATCGTCGATAATTTCAGGCTGTACTGTTTGTTTTTCTTCTGCCATACTTCCATAGTAGCATAAACGGTATAAAAAGTCAATTATATATACTCACGTCCTATTCTATGGTATGATATATAAAATTTTATGGTATTCCCTAACGATCAGCCAGGTGTATCGCCCATCATAGAATATCTTGGGCATCACCCAGTGCGCCCAAAAGAGGAAATTGGTCGTGCTATGGCGGCATTAGGATTTAATGTTCCTACTATGTTTGAAGGTCTCGATAATGCAATTGCTTCGCGACGTGATTTCATCGCAAGAAGTGAAGGGCCCGATGAGCTCTACCACTCTGGCCTCAAACTAAGCCTTGCCTCGACTCATCCCCGCTATAGTGAGGAGCTTCTACGCGACTACGCTACACGACTGGCAGATCCTGGGCGATCCTATGCATCGCTCACAGGCAAAAACAGGGTAGGCGCCCATGGTATTATGGCGGCAGAACTATGGCGCATGTACGCGGCTAACACTGGCAGTGATACCCGTCAGAGGGACGAGTTTGCTAGACTACATAGTCTGTCGTTCTGGCAGCTTGCTGCAGGCGATAATTTTTACATCGTTGGTGACACAGCCAACTCAGGCAAGCAATATATTGGCCGTACTACTCCAGGTAAAAGATCCTTCAGCACCATTGAAGACGGGGCATTAACAGCCCACTATCCATCACCGTGGGATTCGCAAGCGCATGAATTGCCAAACGTCAAAAAGCTATCTGAATTCTACACTGATGTGCGCAGTGCAGCTCCCTTTGATACACAAAACGCCGCGATTGTGGAGTGTTCAGACGCAGGCAAAGATCAGGATGTACAATTTCTGCAATATTTACCCACCCAGCCATTCCTTGGCGAACTACCAAAGATCACTTCATCGCAAAGTGATGTGTTATTTGTACGTGGCGCCACGCCGCCAGCCGGCATTAAAGGCTACATGGCGAAAAACTCCGACCAAGCAGCCGCAGCAATACAGAAAGGTAAGTACCCTATCATCACCGAGGGATTTGATCCGTTCAGTGTTCATCTTAGCGAGTTCATACTACCACGAGCCGACGTATCCCTGATACACCCTATCGCAGCATTTTCACGCGACCACTTCACGGAAGCTATGGGACTTAATACAATCGACCATGGCGGCAGGAGTTTAGCATTTAAACCAAAAGTGACAATTGCACTTTCCAAGACTGCAATGGATTTCTTGGAAAGACGACAACAAGAACGCCCATATCAACCCATACCGCTCCATATCAGAGCTGACGGTATACATGCAGAAGTCCGCGCGAGTTTAGGAGACCGAGTCGTGGAACTTCATAGACTTATGGATCAAGTACACGAAAACTCCGGCTTCTAATAGTACACCTTGCTAGTCTTTAGCGGCGCGGATGAGGCCGAGGAAGAGTGGGTGGGCGCGCATGGGGCGCGAGCGGAATTCGGGGTGGGCTTGGGTGGCGATAAAGAAGGCGTTGCCCTTGCCTTCCACAAACTCTACCAGCTTGCCATCCGGGCTGGTACCGCTGATTTTCAAGCCACCGTCTTCAATTGCTTTGGTATATGCTTGGTTTACCTCGTAGCGGTGGCGGTGGCGTTCGGTGATATCACTTGTGCCGTATAGCTTTGCAGCCAATGAGCTATCAGTTAGGTGTGCCGGGTAGTCGCCGAGGCGCAGCGTGCCGCCGGTCGACTCTTTGCCCTGCTGGCCATCCATAATGTACACCACATCGTCAGTGGTATCGGTAGCAAATTCGGTGCTATTAGCACCCGCGAGGCCACTGCGGCGTGCAGCGGCAATGACGGCAACTTGCAGGCCTAGACAAATGCCAAGGTACGGCTTGTCGTTCGCGAGTGCAAAGTGTGCGGCGGCGATTTTACCTTCTACACCGCGATTGCCAAATCCGCCTGGTACCAGTAGGCCATCTACGGCGGCAAATTCTTCGTCGTTTGCGGTTTCGGCATTAATCCACCGCACGTTTAGCCCTACTCCTTCGCTCCAGGCAGCGGCCTTTAGCGCCTCTAGCACCGATATGTAGGTGTCTTCGTTATCCAGGTATTTTGCTACCAAGCCAATGGTCACGGTTTGCGCTTTTTCGGCCGTTTGGCGTGCCACCAAATCTTGCCACGCATGCAAATCCGGGGCTTTTTGATTACCAGTAAAGCGCTCGAGCAGTGGCAGCAGGCTGCTTGCGGCAATCTTTTCGGGTATCCGGAATACGCTGTCGACATTCGGCATCATCAGCACGTTTTCCTCTGGTACGCCGCCAAATAGCGCAATTTTACTAGCGATACTGGCTGGCGCCGGGTCGTCGGTACGCACAATCACGGCGTCAGGCACAATACCAAAGCCACGCAGATCGTTTAGGGCATTCTGGGCGGGCTTTGACTTAAATTCTTTGCTGGTGCCAATAAACGGCACGTACACCACGTGCACATACAGCGCGTTACTACTACCAACTTTGCGGCCAAACTCGCGGATAGCCTCCACAAACGCCAGGCCCTCGTAGTCGCCTACCGTACCACCAATTTCGACGATATGCACATCGCTCCCCTCGCTGGCCTCCAGAATCGCCCGCTGGATAGCGTTCGTGAGGTGTGGCACCAACTGGATGGTTTTACCGCCGAATTTACCAGCGCGTTCATCGGCAATCAGGTCGCGCATCAGGCGGCCGCTCAGGGTGGCATTTTTTTGCGTTAGCTCCAAATCCAAAAAACGCTCGTAGTGGCCAAGGTCTAAGTCCGTTTCGGCGCCATCGCGCGTCACAAAGCACTCGCCATGCTCTGCAGGATTCAAAAGACCCGCATCTACATTGAGATACGGGTCGCATTTTTGAATAGAAACAGAGAGCCCTTTAGCCTGCAATACAGCACCAATGCTGGCTGCAGTAATGCCTTTCCCTACCCCCGAGAGAACACCCCCTGTTACGAAAATATATTGTGTCTTTTTTTCCATGCGATTCATCATCTCCATGGAATTTCAGTATAGCACAAAACACGTTAGCACGCTATATATAGCGTGGGTTGTTGTGTATTCTACTAGATATATAGCGAGGGGTCGTTAAACACAAGGCGCGTGGCGCAGTAAGTGATTTCTTATATTTTCTATTATGAGCCTTTTTATCGCCGCTCGCAAGCCCAATAATTGACACTATAGACTTATGTATTTTTTTATGCTATAATATATACTATGAGTTCAATGAGTCCTGATTTTTTCAACCTAGATGCTATCGATAATAACCCACAGCCAGTGGAGCCGGTACCCGCGCTCGATAATGTGCTTTCGCTTGATTTTCCTCCGAACGATCCGTTTACCCAGCCCGCGAACCCCCTTGATATTACTGATGGCGATGCCCATGAAGCTGCAAAGCAAGTAAGAAACGTGGGCACCAGTCAAATGGGTCGGATTGCCGACGGATTAGATAGCGCAGTTCGGGTTGGTCACGACAATGGCCTTATCCCTCAGCACCGCTGGCCGTGGCAGCGCTAGCCCTTACTTCACTCCGCTTACATTAATAGTTGTTGTGGCAGTAAGATTTTGCCGATTCTGGACCTGCAAACCTGTAATCGCTCATTATTTATAAGCGGATTGTTTGCTTACCGGCAATCATATAGTTTTGCCGGGTCGGCCTGTGCCGATGGTGCCAGAAGAATGTAATTATTTCGCGTACGGTCGGCTGCTTTTGCATGTTAACAGCAGTGGCCTGCGTACTTGCGCTAGTCGTGGGCGCCATCTCAGCCAGCGCAACGGCACGTGGAGCCATTTCAGCCCCACATCGTTCACGCCGTAAAGCAGCCTCTTGAGAGTTCTGTAGCAGGGCCAGGCTTTCGCGTTTTGAAGGTAGGTTCATCTATTTCCCAGTGTACAATAGTGCGCAAGATCACTAGATGAGTAGTAGGCTTAGCGCCACAATCACCATACCTGCAAGCAAGCCGTATACTACCTGATGTTTGTCAGTTTGGTAGCGGCGCGCGCCCGGCAGGAGCTCGTCGATAGCGATAAATACCATCATGCCGGCGATAAGCCCGAACATAATGCCAAAGAGGTAGTCAGGGATAAACACGCTGACTAAGCCAAAGGCCGCCAACGCGCCAATCGGCTCGGCGAGCCCAGAGAGCGTGGCCCACCAAAAGGCTTTTTTGCGGCTCCCCGTGGCTGCATAGACTGGTGCCGCTACCGCGATACCTTCGGGGATATTGTGAATAGCGATAGCAATCGCCAGCACTGCACCAGCCGCAACATCCTGGTATGTAGCAAAGAACGTACTCATACCTTCAGGAAAGTTATGCAGCGCGAGTACGAGAGCGACCAGCAGCCCACTTCGCAACAACCGTTTATTATCACGCTTATTGCCTGCCGTCAGTTCGTTTTCCTTACCCTCAATTTCGTTCGGGTTTAATGATTTGGGCAGCACTTTGTCAATAAGAGCGACGAGCACAATACCCACAAAAAACGCGCCGTACACCCACCAACGCGCCGTTCTATCATCGTGCGCCGCAGCGAGTGCTGTAATGCCCAGCGGGATAATCTCGACAAACGATACGAACAGCATAGCTCCCGCAGCAAA
>JBLMYW010000008.1:0-10746 GCA_050258515.1 Acidobacteriota bacterium
GGCGTACCGGTAATCTTAACTTTTTTGCCAAGCGCAACATCAAAATCAATTTTCTTTTTAAGATTTTTGTTGTTGCTAATGTCATCACGCAATTTATCACCATCCACTCCTACGCTCACGGCAGCCTGTACAAAGTATTCGGTGCGATCCTCGCCAGTCAGCTGGTTCCATTCGTTTTGTGTAGTGTATAGTTTATCGTGCATTTCCCAGTATTTACCCTGCAAGCCAGCAGCTTCAGCAAATGATGCTGCGGCAAATGCATTCGGGTGGATAGAATAGAGCGGGAAGTGGCGGAATACAAAGGCCATCTTGTCTTTGTATTTTTCGGCTACCGTCTTTAGCGTACTCTGGGCAGAGGCACAGCCGGGGCATTGGTAGTCGCCGTATTCAATCATCACTACCTTGGCGTCTTTCTTGCCGTATACTTGGTCGGCGATATTGCCGCTTTTTTCGCTTGCTGATTGTACCTTCCATTCGTCCACATCGCTTACATCTACTTTGTTGCCGTTTGATAGGTATACTAATCCACCAACAATACCAATGCAGATGACAGCAAATATAATCCAGGTCTTTTTCGTCATTTCATCTCCCCTTATTATCTACTATCTAGTGTAGCATATTCAGTATACAATATAGGTATGCAAACGCTCGTCATCATCTGCTTTGTAATAGCACTCATATTATTAGTGCTGGTTGCAGGTATCGTGCCGCGGCGTTCGTCGCTATCACGGTTCGAGCTGCACCGCCGCAAGGATACGGGCAGTGCTGCCGCAAATGATGAACTGGATAGGGAATTGGTACTCGACGATGTGCTGTCACTGCAAAAAGTACTGGCCTCACTACTGCTGGTAGTAACGGTGCTGTGCGCCGTGGCGGCGTTCGGCTGGCTGTTTGGTACTATTGCTGCGGTGCTCGTAGCGCTTGGGTATGGCCGCTTGGCGCAATTTGAGGCTATTCGCGCGCTGGCCGATAGGCTCTACCGCACATATGATGATAGCGTGGTCCAGTTCGTCAAAAAGCACCCTAGCCTAGGCAAGATTATTCGTAATATCTCGGTTGACGTAAACGACCCGATGCTTAGCTCGCGCGAGGAACTGTTGCATCTTGTTGAATCATCGGGCCATATCCTTACGGGCGATGAAAAAAAGCTGATTATCAATGGCTTGCACTTTGCCAGTAAAACAGTCGAATCGATTATGACGCCGCGCGGCGTGGTAGCAACAATCGCTGCGAGCGAAGTATTGGGGCCTTTGGTGCTTAATGATTTGCATAAAACAGGCTACAGCCGCTTTCCTGTCATCGAGGGCGATATCGACCACATTGTTGGTGTATTACATGCCCGCGAGCTACTGACGCTTGGTAATAAAGCATCTCAAACTGTACGCGAGGCAATGGAGAAGCGCGTGTATTATATTCGCGAAGACCAAACACTTGATCATGCGCTCGCAGCATTCCTGAAAACGCGCCATCACCTGTTTGTGGTGGTAAATGGCTACCGTGAAACGGCGGGTATTATTACACTGGAGGATGTTATTGAGGCGCTGCTAGGCCGTAAAATTGTCGATGAATTTGACTTGCACGACGACCTGCGCACCGTGGCGGCGTACGAAGCCAAAGGGAATAACGATACGCAGAATGGCATCACCGTCTAGTGCTGTATTTCTACTGAATTATTATCTATTCAATTACTGGGACGGGAGATTGTTCTATGACCGGTTGTGCAGAGATCCCGATTTTACCTAAAAAGTTCGCAAGAATCCGTGTTGGCATGCCGACAATAGTATCATAATGACCACTGATATGATCGATGAGCGGTGCTGCACCACTCTGGATGCCGTACGCACCAGCCTTGTCGTACCAGTCGTTGGTTGCGAGATACGCTTCGCGCAATTCATTTACTTCTGGTGAATCCATCTTGAAATACACGTCGCTAACTTCAACATCAACAAGTTCTATATTGTTCGATATACCAATAACCGCAATACCTGTCACAACACTTGACGGGCGACCGCTGAGATTTAGTAGCATTCGTCGCGCTTCTTCAATAGATTCTGGTTTCGCCATTTGCACGCCATCCACCGCAACAATCGTGTCCGATCCGATGACATACGCATCCGGATATTGCTTAGCGATGTGCCTCGCTTTCGCAAGTGATAATTCCTGAGCGTTTACTACTGGATCGCGCGACTGGTCGAGTGGCTCTGGGATATCGCTAGGTATAGCCGTAAACTTGACGCCCATACGAGTCAATAAATCTTTGCGGCGGGGCGATTGGCTGGCGAGGATGATGTTAGGCATCACATCGTCCCTATGAACGCCTTAAGCTGGTCATAATCTGCCTGTGCATTTTGCCGTTCATCTTCAAACGAAATTTTGTTATATAAATCTCGATCTAACTTTTTGAGGACCCAAGCCTTAAAGTCATTAAGACTCTTTCCTTCTTTACCGAAAGTCCAAGCCGTGATGTAGTAAAAATTTGTCTTCAGGTGAGCAAACGCATCCGCTGTCGCGAGCACTAGCCCCTCGTTTGATGCAGGACGTTCATCGTCATGACAGCTATGAAATTTGATAGCATCATCAACAACGAGATGAATTTCATCTTCAGAATGCCCAGCCTGTGTCATAAACTCTCGGGCCATCTTCAGACTTTCCTCTTCACGGAAGGGAGCCGTACGTTTCATCTTGTAGTCTGCAAGATCATGCAGTAGTGCAGCAGCCTCGGCTAGCTCAACATTTGCTCCATGCTTCTCCGCAAGTGCAACGGCATACTCTGCCACAACAATTACGTGCTTGTCATATAGCCAGTTTGCCCAGTCGGCCGCTGTCGGTAGCTTTTGTCCATAGGCTTTCTTCACAAGTTGGCGAAGTTGTTCAATTCTAGTCATAGAATGATTGTACTACATACATACTGTACCCAAAATAGCCCATAATTTAATGCCACCACGAGAAATAGAGAGCAGGCTTATTATGTCAACAGAGAATATATCTGGGGTGAACTATCGCGTAGAGTAAGTAGATGATGCTTTCGGTTATTTGCCTGTCCTAAGACGCTCTAATGTGCATCTACTGTCTGCATATTATGGTAAAGCACCCTCTCTACTGTTTTGCCTGATAACTCCGAACTTCAACGTAAGCGAGTCCTCCTGTCACCAGAGTTGCGGAAGATTGTATATATTCATTGTTTTGCTGAATCATAAGTTCTCTTTGGGATTAGTCTATACAAAGATGTCCAATAGAAAGACAATCATTACAGGTTATCTAGACTTTTACCTCTATAGATGGTACGATATAGCTAATGATATACACAGTTGGTACGGATAATAGTAATTAGCGGGTCGGCGCGAGGCAAGCACCGGCGGCTTGAACGCGTGTAGGCGACCCCAACTACGAGCCAGCACCAACTAACTTTCTAAGAGGATTCCAAACATGAAACGAACCTATGCAATCCAAAGCCCAGAACTGGTGGGCCAGCACATCAGCGTCAGCGGCTGGGTGAATTCTCGCCGCGACCACGGCGGGCTGATATTTATTGATATACGCGACCACACCGGTATTGTACAGCTGGTTATTAATCCAGAAACACCAGAGGCATTTGCACTTGCTGAAGAATTACGCGATGAATTTGTCGTACGCGTTTCTGGTACAGTACGCGAACGCGAAGGAACACTTAAGAACGACAAAATCCCCACTGGTACTGTAGAAGTTGCCGTCGAGTCCATCGTTATTTTGAACCGCTCTGATGTCTTGCCGATTCAGCCATTTGCCGAGCAGCAGGCAAACGAAGAGTTGCGCCTAAAGTACCGGTACCTCGACCTTCGTCGACCGAAAATGCAGCACATGCTCAAGAAACGAGCCGAAATGTTTAGCACCATTCGCTCGTATATGGAGGCCAGCGAATTTACTGAAGTCACGACGCCAATCCTCGCGAACTCCAGCCCTGAAGGCGCGCGCGACTTTTTGATCCCAAGTCGCCTCCATGAGGGCAAGTTCTATGCCTTGCCGCAAGCGCCGCAACAATTCAAACAGTTACTAATGGTGGGCGGCGTCCCGCGCTACTATCAATTAGCTGCTTGCTTCCGCGACGAAGACCCGCGTGCCGACCGACTCTATGGCGAATTTTACCAGCTCGACACAGAAATGAGTTTTGTCGAAGACGGTGAAACGGTTCGCCAAATGTTCGACCCGCTGATCAAACAACTTTCCGCCGAATTTGCTGGTAAGAAGTTGCTATCAGAAGATGTTCCGCGCATTCCGTATGTGGAAGCAATGGAAAAGTACGGGAGCGACAAGCCAGACCTGCGATTTGGCATGGAGCTAACCGAGCTTACCGATGTGTTTGCAACCACTGAGTTTGCTGTATTTAAAAACGCCGAAACGGTGAAAGCGATTCGCGTGCAGCGTGGCAGTGAACTAAGCCGCAAACAGATCGATACCTTTACCGATATCGCAAAATCAGAAGGCGCTGGTGGCCTGGCCTACATTACCTACGAAAACGGCGAGGCAAAAAGTCCGATCGCTAAGTTCTTGAGTGAGGCCGAACTGGCTGCCGTCAAGGAAACCACCGGTGCGGCTGATGGCGACACCCTATTCTTCGGTGCAGATAGGCGTAGCGTGGTAAACAAAGTCCTTGGCCGTTTGCGTAGCGAGTTCGCCGACCATTTCGGCCTGAAAGACCCGAATGTCATCGCACTTTGCTGGATTGTCGACTTCCCGTTCTATGAGTGGGACGACACGCGTAAAAAGGTTGACTTCGGCCACAACCCATTTAGCATGCCAAAGGGCGGGGTAGAAGCGCTGAACGTTGCGACCGACGAAGAAAAACTGGCGGTAATTGCCGATCAGTACGATATGGTAATGAATGGCTACGAAATCTGCTCTGGCGGCGTACGCAACCACAACCCGGAAGTCTTGTACAAAGTATTTGGTCTGCTGGGCTACAATGAACAATATGTCGAAGACAAGTTTGGCGCCATGCTAAACGCCTTTAAGTATGGCGCGCCACCACATGCCGGCTGCGCCTTTGGCGTGGATCGCATGTTCATGGAGCTGATGGGTGAGAGTAACATCCGCGAGATTATTGCCTTCCCGAAGAACGGCAGTGGGGTAGATGTCATGATGAATAGTCCCAGTACTGTCGACGCGGCGCAACTGAAAGAACTAGGGCTTTAGTTACGTCAGTGGTTAGATAGGCGATTACCTAGTATGGGGTATATCGCCTATTTTTTTGTCTTGACAACAATCAATGGGGAGGGATACCATAGGAGTAACATAAGCACAATAACGCATACATAGATGCACAGTACGATAATTTTATTATCGCGGAGGTGAAAAATAACGAGTATGGTACGACTCCCAGTTCCAGGCAGCGATGAAGGTCAATGGGGCCAAATCCTCAACGACTACCTATCCCAAGCCCATAATACAGACGGTTCTCTAAAAAACAACCTTATCACTACCGTTCACCTATCTCAGGAGCTAAAAGATAAAGTAGACACGGTAGCTGGCCAGCAAGGCCCAACCGGAGCCACCGGCCCCACAGGCGCCACCGGGCCAACTGGTCTCACTGGTGCCTCTGGTGCGTCCGGTACTCCTGGAGCCCCAGGAGCCACTGGTGCGACTGGCCCTTCCGGTACCCCGGGCACCGTAGGCGCAACCGGCCCAAGTGGTGCCCAAGGCATTCCTGGTGAAGCAGCTGCTCAAGGTGCGACTGGAGCCACCGGGCCAACCGGCCCCAATGGCACCCCGGGTGCTACTGGCCCAACAGGCCCCGTAGGCCCAACCGGAGCCACCGGCTCAACGGGAGCTACTGGAGCTACCGGCCCGGCGGGCGCGACGACGATCGGGGGAATTGCTGGACTACAGACGGCGCTTGATGGTAAAGTAAATGGCCAAAACGGCGCAACCGCGTTATGGATCGGCACGCAAACAGAATATGATGCACTCCCATCACATAACGCAACAACACTATACGTGGTGCAGGACGCCTAGCAAGGGAATCTACAATACATGCCGGTAATCGCAGAATATAATTTTGAACAGAGCGGCCAGCCGGGCCCTGCTGATATATCAGGAAACAATCATACACTGACGTGGGGCCAATTTTCATCCAGTGTTCCAGGATATCATGGCGATTTTGCCATTCAGTCAGACCCCGCCAACAAGCAAGAAATATTAGGGTCGGCAGCCTACGGCGCGTACCCGGGCGGCACACCCGCTACCAACCCGCTTTCGATACTATTCTGGGCGAAGGCGCCTGTCATAACGCCATGGTCACCGTTGCTCAGCATACTTAATAGTGCTGGCCGGGAAGATCCAATGGGTATTTGGGTGGAACCAGACGGATCACTATCGGCAGAATGGTATGATGCATCAAATGTAGTGAGCTCTAGCGCAATAAGTGCCACTAGTAGTGTAGTGGCGCCTGATACCTGGCTGCATGTAGCGGCTGTATTTGTCCCAGGTACAGGAGTCACGATATATGCCAATGGTGTCGCGGTAAGCACGTATAACTGGCAGGGTAGCGGGAGCAATGCGTTTTACAATACATGGGAAACGCTTTTGGTTGGCGGTTCTCGGTGGGGCTCGTATGGTGCGATCATCGATGATTTGCGCATCTACGACGAGGCAGTAACGGGACTACAAATAGCAGCTTTGATGGAAATTCCGGTTGGCGGCAGCGGCAGTACAGCCGTGAACCGTTTACGGATAGGCAGTGACACCCCGAGCCGGCTATACTATGGTGACATAGAGATGGATCGAGCATACTTAGGTACCACGCTCGTCTATGGTACGGGCGGCGATGCTCCGGCAGATGAAGTACCAACCCTCTATATCGATCCACCGACGGGCAGCTATGAGCTGGGCGATACGGTACAAATTGCAATTCGTGCTGATAGTCAAACAACCGAAGTAAATGTAGTGCAAGCCAATATAACCTACCCGACCAACCGCCTCACCTTCCAGTCAATTAATCGCACGGGCAGTCCGTTTACCAATGCTATCCAAGAAACCGGTGGTAGCGGACAAGTGTCCATGGGCGTGGGTATCTTGGGTGGCTCTACTTCGGGCGACAACTTGGTTGCTACGGTTACATTTACGGCTACTGGGGTGGGTACGGCAGCGCTTGATTTTGTAAACACATCGGGTATTGCTGATTACGCTACATCAACCAATATTTGCCAGGCAATGGTAGGAGCCAGCTACGATTTATCGTAGGATGACATGCCATGAAGAAGCAAACTCTGACAGCTGCTACAGTAACAGTAATAAGCCTAATCGTCGGTGCATTACTACTGGGCAGTGCCGCAGCGCTACTTATGGGGCAGCGTACGGTTGATACAAGCCGTGTATACATTGAACCTAGCTCTCTTACGGTAAAAAAAGATACTGAAGTATCAGTTGCTGTGCGCATCAACTCTAAAGAGCCGACTGATGCGGTCATGGCTAACCTTAGCTATGATAAACACGCGCTAACGTATAAAGATATACAGTACGATAAAACGGCGTTTGACTCTAATATGCCGGCCATTCCTAAAGATGGGAGCGTTATGCTGCAGGCGGCAAAGCTGGGAGGTAAGACTGTGCAGGGTGACGTGCCGGTGGCTACAGTGGTATTTACTGGTGTGCGGGATGGATCGACAACGGTAACACTTGCCGACGCTAATGCCGCGCATGCTGGCGTGGCTACCAAGCCAGCTTTTAAGCCAGTGGCTATACAGCCGGCAGTGTGGTGGCTGGCTGCGACAGCACTTGTGCTAGCAGGTGCGGCTGGCGTAGTAGGGATAAGGGGTAAAAAATCATGACCTATCGTAAACTGAATATTCCTTATGTCCTAGCCGCATTCGTGGTTGCCTGCACGAGTGTGGCGATGTACGGCGCTCCCGCGAGCGCGGCGCCTTGTGTGGTGCCAGGTACTGATTATGGCACCGTAACGCTTGCTGCGTCAGTAGCATCGACAGGTACGTACCGTATATGGACACGGATGGCTGCGCCTAATAGTACCGATACTAGCTACCGGCTGGAAATTGATGGTACCACCTGTTACCAGGTGGGTGGCAATGGCGTACCTACGTATGCCAACGGTACTAGCACACATTTTACCTCCGGTACTAGCAACTGGATTAGCACTACAACCACCGGCACAGCCATCGATATGTCGCTTACGAGTGGTTCACATACAGTTAAGCTGATTGGCATATCAAGCGGCGTGGTAATCGACCGGGTTATTATAACTGCCGACCTGGCATGCCAGCCGACCGGTACTGGCAATAACTGCGCGAGCGTGTATGTAGCGGCCGATATTAACACTGACAGCAAAGTGGATTTCCTAGACTACAGCCTGCTCGCTGGCAGATACATGCAAAGCGGGGCTGGCTTGGGGCGCACGGATATAAATAACGACGGTACCGTGGATTTATTAGATTATAGTATATTAGCGAATAGGTTTGGGCAGTAGTATATGAAGCAACAATATATAAAAGTGACCATAGCCACAGCAGCAATCAGCTTGCTGCTTGGGGGCGCAGCGTATGCGGTAGTGAATGTATTTGCAGACGCTGAGCCAGAGTCAGGCACACGCACCGCTAATGCCGTAGCGGTATCTGATGTATCGGCGTCTGGCGGTAGCACGGTAAAATTTACGACTGGCGGTGGACAAGGCGGAAGCGATAGATGCCCCGATAGGTTCCCAACGCCGGATTGTGTTGGCCTGCCTCCGGGGTGGACGTCGACAGCTACCTACACAACCGATCAAACCAGATCGGGTAATAATATTATCGTTGAAAACTTCACTATGGACGGCGCAGTACTGCATATAACGGGCGAAAACGTCACAGTGCGCAACGTAAGATTTATTAACGGGGCTGGCATTAATACAGTAACTAATGACTACTGCGCGGACAATACAATTATCGAGGATTCCTATTTCTCGGGTAGCGGTGCCGACTGGTTGGCAAGTGGGCTAGATGCAACGGTTGAAGAGGGTGGATATACTCTGCGGCGCGTCTACATGGATGGCGTGTACGAAGCGGTACGTGTTGGTGGTCGCAACTTGGACAACTGGGCCTGCGGCAATGTTTCGATAGAAAAGTCGTATATTAGGGTAACCTATCCACCAAAATGTATGACAACGCCAGGGTGGGATTGGCATGGCGATGGCTTGCAATTTTATGACGGACAATATTCTTCGATTAAAGATACGGTCATTCTGATGGACGGTGCTTCGGGAGTATCAGAATGTTACGGTACCGCACCGTACTTCCTGGCTGATCAATGTAATACGGGTCGCAGTGGTGCACCGCCATGGACAACCGTTGAATGTTCGACGATTCAGCCATGGTACAACAATACGCTGGCGGCACACGGAGGGTTAATGGCGGATATTGATGGGTTGCTGGTGGGCGGCGGCAGCTACCCCTTCCGCACCTACATGCCTACAAAGGTGAAAGATTTATATGTTAAAAATAACGACTGGGTATACGGGCCTATTGATGTAGCATGTTCTGAAGTTACGGCAGGCTGGAATGCGCGGCTGGCAACTATTGATGGCAATGGTCAGCCGGTTCCGGGAAATACGCTAGCTTGCCACAACTAGCTTTATGAGCTTAGCTCTTGCTCTAGTGCGGTAAAGTCATGCTTTAGGCTGGTAGCATCGTTCAAAATATCTTTTAAGGTGCGCAGCTCGCGGTAGAATAGTAAATCGCGCATGCAAAGGGCAGCGAACCACCACCAGCCCATGCCGCGTGTTTCGAGCAAGCGTAGGATTTTACCAGTAAAATCGTTTAGCTGTTGTTTTTGCTTACGGCTAAGTTTGGCGGGGTAGAGCTTGGTGGTTATAAAGCTGGCTATGATATAAATAATCAGCGAAGCAACAAGCAGGGGTATAAAAATAATCAACAATAACCACCACCAGGCACTTAAGAAATGTGCCAATGCCCATATGCCTATAAGTATTAGTGTTAAAATAACACTATCTACAACAAGAAACAAGAATATCGCTCGTTGAGCGACAACAGCCGAGAGGGCGCGTAGTACATTTATCTTTGGTTTTATTGCCGTCATACTTCCCTTTCTATGCTGGCATGTTATCGATGCTTTGCCAAATATACCAGCTTGCTACGGAGGCATAGGGCTGCCAGCCGTTCACTTCTGCCAGCAGCTCGATCTCATGCGGGTCGGGCAGATGGTCTAGCTGGTATAGTTGCACGATGCCGTTACGAATACCCAGGTCGCCAGTGGGTAATATATCTAGCCGACCCATGCAAAATATCAAAAACATATGCACCGTCCATACGCCAATACCTTTTACGCGTGTTAGCTCGGAAATGATTTCCTCGTTACTTAGGCTGTCTAGCTCATCAAACTTTATTTCGCCCTCGATAACTTTCAGTGCTAGATCTTGTATGTAACTCGCCTTCGGGCGACTCAAGCCCACACTGCGTAACTCTTCGATATCGTGTGCTAGAATTTCTTCTGGCGTTGGGAACTTGTCACCAAATAATTCGACAAATCGACTGCGGATCGTCCGCGCTGCCTTGACACTTAGTTGTTGCCCGATAATACTTTCGACAAGTTCCTGGTAGTAGTCATCGTGTTTAGTAAAGGAAGGGATATCGTGACGATCAATTAACTCAGCAATTGTCAGGTCGTGTTTTGCTAGGTGGGTAAGCGCCTCGTCGATATGAGTCATGTACCCAGTATACTCCTAACGAAGTTCCTATATAATAGAGGAATGATTTACATCTTCAC
>JBLMYW010000009.1:0-5935 GCA_050258515.1 Acidobacteriota bacterium
TGTATTCTGCTGAACCATAGGTCATTTTTTTAGTTCTACTTGCCCGTATGTCAACTGCTAATGCCCAGCCATGGTTCGAGGTGCCCGGGCGTGCGGCGTAGCCAGCGGGCTCGTTATCCCAAGCACGCTGTTGTTCTGGCACGTCACGGTAGCAGTTGGTAAAGAATATATCATTGCCAAATTGTTCTTTATAGCGGCGATTTAGCTCTATCATCGATATGGTTGCCTTGGGGTGCAAATAGTTTGGCCCCTTTGATGACCTGCCATATCCTTCGATGCAGGCGCCTTTGAACGGTAGCTCTGTTCGGGCGCTTAGTGGTATCTCGCCATTCTTATAGCCGCCCCATGGTGCTTGCGCGCCGCTGGCGTTGGGCCCGACATCTACGATCGCGCCAGTAGTATCCACAGGGCCTGCGGACTCACCCTCGGCACCGCGCTGGTCGGGGCTTGTCTGATTGATGTAGCGGATAGCATCGTCAAAGGCCGCCTTGCGATCCTCTGTGCACTTTTCCATATCGTAATACGTTTCTTCGGATGCAACCGCCTCGTCTGGCTCGGTGCGGTTGGAGTTGCGGCAGTCTTCTTTCCACTGGGCAAGTTCACTATCTGGCTTGATGGTAAACTTTGGCTCGCCTGATGTCTCGTCGGTGCCATCAAAGGTAACCTGTGCGTTAGGGCTGTCTACGAACTGCGTAAGGAACTGCGCAAATGTAATCGTTTTTTCGAATAGGACGTAGGGCACGCCAGTGATCGTGCGCGCTACACCGCTTTCCATTGCGTACTCATCACCTACCTTTTGGGCGATTTCTTCAGCGGTTGGTTGGTCGGCGGCATGTGCGGTACTCCCTAGTGATGGCAGCCGTAGTGGTAGCGTAGCTACAGACTTAATCGTCGCAAGTATGTCAGTAGATGCCGAAATGCCAATGAGCTTTTGTGCACTAAATAGTGCCGAGCCGAGCTGTGAATATGGCGTGGTGAGGTCGAGCGGCTGGCTACTGGCCTCTTGCTTCATGTCGGCAATATAGCTGGCTTGCTCGTCTTGTATCTGCGATCTGTATTTATTGTATAGCGCGAAGCTCGCAATTGCTCCGCCAGCCGCGAGACCTACCGCGGCGCCGAAGCCTTCCCAGCCAGTGCCTAGCCCCATGAATGACATGGGGCCGCTCGTTATAAGCGCAGCAACATCGGTACCAGACAGTACATCGATAATATATGCTAGTCCAAATGTGCTAACGGCGGCAAACACAATACCCACCTTACCCATACCATCGAGACTCTTCCAGGTATTGCTAAACCCTTTCCAGGCACGCGATCCGGCATATTTTAGTAGGCCCTCTTCACCAATTTTTTTACTAGCTTGCTCTATAGCTTCTTTGCCAAAGTTCTTTACGATCGTTTCGCGTAGTTTCTGTAGCCCCACTTTCACCGCTTCCCTAAAGCCGACGGCCGTTATTTTTGCTCCTACTGTTGCAATACCGCCCGTAAAAAAGCCGCCAATCGTTGCTGCGATCTGCACACCAATATTTGTCACGATGGCGCAAGTGTTTTTTAGTGTGCTTCGCCCCTGCAGAGCATTGCCGCCGCCTACAAAGGTATGGATTGTCCCTAGTCCCATATTGAGCGCGATCATTGCCTGGCCGCCAAGCACCGACAGCGAATCAGGTTGATCCGAGACGGTACCGTTGAATAAGAAGGCTGCATATGAGGTCGAATCAAACGCAAGCCCGGTAATGGGATCACGCTTATTAAGCAGGTTCATGATAAAGTTTGTGTCGCCTTGGGTATCATCGCCAGCCTTAGTACGCTCGATAACGGCACGCAGCTGCATGGCGTAATTGACATAATGCGTTAACGCTACGGTGCGTGCTACTACTGCAGCCGTCTGGGCAACTTGATAGGTGGTACATACCATGTCGGCGAGATCCAGTGCGTTTACGTAGCCCCATATTTTACCGCCAATGCCTTTTACTGTGCCCTCTACATCAATTGCTTCACGCTCCATCTGGGTGGCTATGTTGGACATATCAGCACTGCGACCCATATCTGAGGTAAATTCGGTGGCTTCTTCAAGTGCTTGTCTCTGGGTAGCTGCTTCGTCCATTATGCCGTCTATTATCTCTTGGGCAGCACCTTCCCTGCTGGCGGCCGCTTCCTCGCTTACGTCATCGGGCGCACTACGGGCGCTAAGAGAAACACTATCTGCCGCACTGGCGGCTATGGTGTTTTTGAATAACTTTTTTTCTTTCGCTTTATTGTCCTCACCTTCAATATCCGGGTTGGGGTTTATGCGATATTTAGTGCTGCGTACATGTGCCGAGGCAATGCTTTTCAGTGATTTGAAGTAGCCGCTGCGGGTAAAGCGCATCGCCTTACGGAATGCCGGGTTAATGCGCATCTCGGCTGCAAAGTTGTCTGCTGATATCCAGCTACCCCCCTTCATTTTTACATGGGTATAGGTGGTTTTACCGGTCACCTTATTGATTTTGCCACCCCTAAATTCTACCCCGCTTTCCTTCAGCTGCTTTATTTCATCGGCGGTAAGGCCTTTGATCTTGTCGCCACTTGCGCTTACGGTGCTTGTTTTGCCAAAATATTTAAAGCCCAGGTAGTCGTCGTTATACTTTGTAAGACCCTGTAACACACTTCTTGCATCCATGTTGCCAGCAATAGAAAACGGTAACGATGCCATACTCAAAAAAGGCACTGCCGCCCCGCCGCCTAGCAGCGCTACAATACCCGCTATTGCGCCGCGTTTTTTTAAGAAGACCTTGCCTTTTTGCAGAAAATTTTCACTCGGTTTATTTTTATTCTTGTCGTATGCTGGGGTGGTATTATTTTTCCACGAACCATTAGTTTGTTCGCCGTCGCGGGCGGTATCCCCAAGGTCTTTGCTACTACCCAGCTTACTAAAGGCCTCGCCGTACTTGTCATTCATTGAGGATTCAAATTCTTGCAAATCTGGAGCATTTACTCTCTCATTGAAGCGCTCTTTGTAGGCGCCATCAATGTCACGCGGGCTTTTAAGCTTTACCGCCATCTACCTAGGAGCCTCCACCTTGCTGGTTTTGTAATAATGCGGCCTGCGGATTGGTGGTAATTAAGCCCGTTTCGGTGTCGCTAGCGATAATTTGGATATGCACATGGTTTTGCCCGGCAAAGAATAGTCCCTGCCCTACCGGGAAGTTTGCTAGGCGTTTGCGTTCTTCTTCGGTCAGCTTAAATACATCGGCCAGTACATCTACAGCGCTCGAACTTTGTTTCAATAGTAGCTGCATTGAGCTGTTGGCAACGATTGCGCGGCCCATTTTGCTACCCATAAAGTCTTCGACATCCTGAGTGATAGTAGTGAGGCCCAGGTAATATTTGCGCGCACGCTTTGCTAGGCTAAATAGGAAGTTTGCGCTGTCGTCATACTTCATGAGCTGCCAGGCCTCGTCGACAACGAGCATGCGCTTTTTCTGGATGGTACGGGTAATGTTCCAGATATGGCTGAGCACAATGTACATCGCCACGGGTCGCAGCTCGTCCTCTAGGTCGCGGATATTAAATACCACCATGTTGTTATTAATATCGATGTTACTTTGCTGGCTGAATATACCCGCGAAGGTGCCAGTAGTGTATTTGCGCAGGCGCTGCGCTAACTGTGGGCCAGTGCCACCCATGTGAAGTAGTGTATCATATAGGTCGCTAATAGTAGGCGGTGTGGAATTATGCGTCAGCGGGTCGCTCGTAATTCCAACGCGCGCATAGGTATCAATGAGTCCTTGGTCGAGATCGGCTTCTTCCGCGGGCGTTAAGCCGGCCATCACCTGGCCGTTGGCCGTTACTTGGCTGCCGCCGAGCATCAGGCGTAATAGGCCGTGTAAGGTAACGAGGTTGGCACGCAGGGCATCGTCGGCCTCATCACTATCGATGACACGCGGCAAATCAAACGGATTGATACGCGTATCGCTAGATAGGCTAAGGCGGATATAACTGCCACCGACGGCGTCGGAGAGCTTCTGGTATTCGTTTTCCGGGTCAATGATCAGGATGTCGGCACCTAGCATCATGCTGCGTAGTGCCTCTAGCTTTACGGTGAATGATTTACCGGCACCGGACTTTGCGAACACTACCATGTTGGCATTTTCTAGGCTGTAGCGGTCAAAAATCACCAGCCCGTTATTATGCATATTTATGCCATAGAGCACACCTTTTTCTTGCGTGAGGTCGGCACTGGTGAACGGGAAGCTAGTACTAATGGCCCCAGTGTTCATGTTGCGGCGGATTTGCAACTGGTCAGACATCTGTGGAATAGTGCTATTAAGCCCCTGCTCTTGCTGGCTTGAGGCTACCTTGCTATAGACGAGCTGCTGGCCAAATAGTGTTTCTAGGGTATGCTGTACAAAGCCGAGCTCTTCCATACTGTCGCCGTACACGGTAACGTATAGGCCATAGCGGAAAAATCGTTCGGCGCCTACCTGTAGTTGATCGCGCAGTTCTTCGGCGTCGGCTAGTGCCGCCTCTTTGCCTGGGTCGCGGGTACGTCCCTTTTCGGCACTTATACTCATATCAGCTTCCAGCTGGGTAACTTTTTTACGCAGATTATTTAGCACTACCTCGGTTTCTACTGGGTACACAAACATACTGATATCAATCACCTGGTCTATGTTAATTAACCCAGAGAGCCAACCGGTATAGAGTTCGCGCGGGTAGCCGTAAATATACATCGTGCGGCCGTATTTGGTACCAATACGGAAGTGCCCACTATGGATTTCTAGGCTACTCGGGGCAATCAGGTCGCGCAGCGTTGTCATACCCTTTAAGAAGGCTTGCTCTACCTCGGCCTGTTCGCGCGCGCGCTGCTGAGCGGCAATATCTACCGGGTCAAGTTTCTTTTTTGCCATTATACGGCTCCTCCGGATATGGTTGCTTGCTCTACTGGTGACTGTGCTTTACGTACATACGTGCTTGTTACGCCCGAAAAGTCACCTAATGGTTCCCTTACGGCAGTATCAGGGTTGTAAACATTGTAGTACAGTTCACCAAGCTCTTTTGTGTTCAGCTGGACCGCCTGTACTCCTACCTGTGAGAGACCACTAATTACCGCGTCTACACGGTTTTTTATTTCGTCTTTCGCCTTTTCGTAAGTGGCTTTATCTATTTTAGTAACTACCGTATTGGTAGCTGCACCGCCAAATATCTTATCAAAAAAGCCCTTACCCTGCTCAACTACATTTGATACATCACCAGCGGGGAAGAATGGCACCACGATAAAGAAACTTTTGTCCATGATGTTTGCTTCCTGCGCTAGCGCATCGATAAACGTAATGTAATCATCCATCAGTACATTCAGGAGCATATTATCTTGCCCGCGGCGGATATCTTCTAGCTTATCGATGTATGGCCCAATATCGACGCGTTGTGAGCGTATAAAGATTTGTATTGGGAAGTAGAGGGCATTTAAAAAGTTTTGGTAGCTAAATTCTACGCCCTCACGCTCACGGCTGCTCATTAAGTCAAAATTTATAGACTTGCAGGCAATGACTGCACGGAAGGTGCCGTCGGCCATAATCACCATGCCGTCGCGCAACTCACTCAGTAGTAGTGAGTTTTGGGTTGAGTTAACCTTGCGCTGCTGAGGTGCTGCTTGCTGGTTTGGTGCGGTAGGCCCACTGCCAACCGGCGCCTGTCCATTCGTAGGAGGTATGAATTGTTGCTCTGGTCCATACCCAGCAGAGCCAGGCATTTGCGGCGCTGGCTGCCCCCCATTTTGACTAGTTGGCTGCGCGTTTGGTGGCACTTCCCCTCCCTTATTTAGCAATACCGGCTAGTGAAGTGATATAAATACTTCACCCTCATCCTCTTCAGCCTTGTGCTGGATCCGGTTCGCCTCACGCTGAATCGTCTCGATGGATAAGTCGGTGTTGTTTGCAAGACTAATTATATCAGGTGA
>JBLMYW010000010.1:0-3839 GCA_050258515.1 Acidobacteriota bacterium
ATCTTCGACCCAATCAAATGCATCATCTACAATAACCGAAAAGCCTTTGTCACTTCTGGTAATGGCCCTGGCCCGCGGGTCGTTCTTTTCCAGTACCTTGCCATCCGGCGTGGTGATGAGGTAGCGGTATTGCTGCCCAGGCTCGACATCTTTTACCCTCGTATGCCAGTAGCCGTCTGCCTCGCTTGTCATCTCTAGTGGGCCGTCCGGCGTAAAGGTGCCACTAATGGCAACGCTTTTGGCAAACGGCGCCCACACCCTAAAATCGGCATGCTTGCCCTGCAGGGTAACGCCGAGTTTTTTCTTCACCTGGTGGGCCATATGTAACTATTTAAGCATAACAGGTATGATATTTGAAATGGGATATATCACTGGCAGACCTATCGGTAATCTTACCAGCCAAATATTTGCCAACATCTACCTGAACGAGCTTGACCGCTATGTCCGCCATGCCTAAAGCCATTAGCATACGTACGGTACGGCGATGATACAGTGATGTGGTATCGCACTCGCCAGCAGGCAGAGCTAGCACGGCGCCGTGCCCGCAAGTATCTGGCCGAAAAGCTCCATTTGATGGTGAATCCCAAGAATGATGTGATTGTGCCTGCGAGGGCTGGGCTACACTTTTTAGGGCATGTTATTACCTATTCGTACGTCGTGGTAGATAAGCATACCACCCAGTTGGTACTAAAGAAGGCTACGGGCCAGTCAATCGCCAGTTACAAAGCGTTGCTGCTTGCGCGCATTCCCCGGCAGCAGCTCGATTGGCTGCTTCTGGATGAGATTGAAGGAATCCTAGAATACTAGTAATGACATTGACTTTTACAGTAAAATATGCTACAATGGAAAGATTAGACAGTCTCTTTTGTCACAAGGAGCCGTCTTGGCACCTTGGAGAGACCAATCCCTATCCCGAAAGGAAGGTGGATCATGGCCATTCCCGGACTGAATTCGTTCCCCGAGCGAGTCGTCGTCAGCGTCATCGACAAGCGCGTCCGCGCCATCGTCGAGCTGCTGAAGCGGCTCAACCTCGTGAACAACGAGGAGGCGCTCGCCAAGCATGTCGCCGAGGAGGTCGAGAGCTTACCGGGTCGCGGACTGGCATTCGTGCGATTCCCGGCCAACATCACGTTCGAGCTGCTCGTGGAGGTGGTCAACGCCATCGCCCGCGAGAAGGGTCGACCCAAGATCTTCAAGTGGCCCCCGTACTGGGTGTCCGGCACCGAGCTGGGCAGCTGCACGGCCGACGAGCTGGACGACGTCCAGGACGCCGATGCCGAGCCGGAGCTGGAGTTCCGGATGGCGCTATTCGCGTCGCAGCCTGCGAAGTATGTGGATCCGCTTCTCTGGTTCTGCGGCGTCCCCTACGACAGCCTGCACGCCAAGGGCGAGCAGGCCATGCAGGAGCAGGAGATCAGTCGTACGATCGCGGCCTACGAGGCCACGAACGAAGGCTACGGCATGTACGTGCTGACCCACCGGGATTTCCTGGTGCTCTACGCCCTCGACCTGTTGATGGACGTGGAGCCCGGCAAGGAGATCCTGAGCCAGGGCTTCCTGCGCACGCAGAACCTCGGACGCAAGTCCGTGGGCGGCGACTCGTACGTCGGCGACGTGAACGTGAACGCTGGTCAGGCGAACTTCAACAGGTCGAACGGCAACGCGTACGACAGGGTTGGTGTCGGGTTCTCGACGGGGAAGAAGAAGTCCAAGTAGGCTTAGGCCTCTGGCTTTTTTCTTTCCTTCCTACTACACTGGGACACAGTTTGGATGGTATTCTAGCCACCCAACTGTGTCCCTTTTCACTTTTTAAGGACGCTGAGTCTGGGTTGGCATATTACCAAACTACAAATAAATTTATCATCCCCGTGTGCGCCTGTTTGCAAATCGCCTTATACTCGGTATTGTGTTTGCGAATACAATATCACCAGAAGCAGCAGGGAACAAACCGTGGACGGCGACTCGTACGTCGGCAACGTGAACGTGAACGCTGGTCAGGCGAACTTCAACAGGTCGAACGGCAACGCGAACGACAGGATTGGTGTCGGGTTCTCGACGAGGTGGATGACAATCCAGGAGGGGCTTGCCCCTCCGCTTTATTTTCGAAATTAATTCGTAAATAAAGCCCCTCCCGCTAAAGCTTGGCTAACGCCTCGTGCCTTCGGCGGAGGCTATTGTACCGATTTACGCCAGCCACCTACCATGCGGCCGATCTCGGTAGTTTTAGCAGCGAGCTGATGCAAGGTTGTGTCGTTGCCGAGCTTTTGCACCATCAGCGTGCGGATGTGGAACTGAATGATTTCGTTTGCTGCTGTAGCTTTTATCAGGTACGCGGCCTTATGCGCCCGGGGCGCATTCTTGGTCATAATCAGCAGCTCTAGCAGTTGCAAAGTGCTGTCCTCAAGCCGGCGTCCGATCGTTTGGCGCTTCAGCGCTGGCAGCTTTTCGGTAATAGGGCTTAGTGCGGTATATAATTCGTGTGTGCGCATGATTGCGGGAAGGTCGTCTGGCATAATTCTCGTCGTACCATAGCTGCATGCCGCTTGTGCATTACGCCAAAATTTGGTATAATGTAACTATGACTAAAGAGCAACTTCTCCGCCGTAAACGAGCTGTGGCAGCAGCACTTGGTTCGGTGCGCGCCGAGGGGTTGGAGCCTTCAAAAGAAACGATTGACCAGCTAGAGCAGTTCGCCGAGGGGCGGGCTGATATAGATGATATCTTGCGACAGACGCTGGAAGACGTAAAGCGTAAGCCTAAGGCGTAACCATGCCTTATGATGTAGGTAAAGATCCGTACACCGATACGTCAAGGGGTGTATTGCGTAATTTGTTTGGGATTGACACCTCCGAAGAGCTTGAAGCAATAGAGGCAAGAATAGCTTCGATAGCTATTACAAGAATCATTGCCAAAACTCACCCAAGGCCAGCTGACCTTACACTTGATTTTTTCTTTGATATTCATAAACAGCTATTTGGCGCCATCTATGATTGGGCCGGGCAATTGCGCACGGTTGAAGTGTCTAAAGGCACAACCAGCTTTGCCCGCGCCGAGTACTTGCAGGTAAATCTACAGGCATTGTTCCGGCAGTTCGTGGCAGATGAGTATTGCGCTGCCGGTAGCAAAGAGGAGTTTGCTGAAAAATTGGCGTATTACTACGGCGAACTGAACGTCCTGCACCCGTTTCGCGAGGGCAATGGCCGCACGATCCGCACGTTTTTATCCCTCGTGGCAGATTGCCACGGGTATTACATTGCATGGGGTGACATGACGGCAGCCGAAAATATCCAGGCCAGCATAGCAAGCTACAGCGGCGATGAAACACTTATGCGGCAGCTGCTACTCAAGATCGTTCATAGGTCAGAATAGGTTACGGCTAAAGCTGTATTTTTTGCTTGGATTACGGTATGTCAATCTGATTGACATACCACTTCGTCACCTCGGAAATAGCTGCAAGCCGCTATTTCTCTCGGGCTCCTTGTGGTATAATTAACACTTAATGAGCACAATCACCACCGACGACGTGCGACACCTCGCACAGTTAAGTAATTTGCAGATTTCTGATGATGAAGTCGATACCCTTCGTGGCGACTTGGAAAATATTTTAGGATACATTGAACAGTTGAGCGAGCTGGATACCAGCGGTGAGGAGCCTACCTACCAGGTAACGGCGCTAGAAAACGTGTGGCGTGATGATGAAGTGCAAGCAGCGAGCGTAACACGCGAGCAACTACTAAAGTTGGCACCCGAACAAGCGGCTAGTAGCGTGAAGGTGCCAAAGGTACTATAACTATGAAGATTGCTGATTTTGTAGCACAGGTGAAAAGTGGGCAGAAGAC
>JBLMYW010000011.1:0-8175 GCA_050258515.1 Acidobacteriota bacterium
CGATTGTTTCAAAATCAATCACCACACAATGCGGCGTACCGATTTCGTCTTGACGGCGATAGCGCTTGCCGATATTGCCGTTATCATCCCACATAACGGCACCGTACTTCTTTTTCAGGGCGTTATATACTTCACGGGCCTTCTCTACCAGTTCCGGCTTATTCTTCAATAGCGGGCTTACGGCGTATTTTACAGGAGCCAAATGTTCTGGCAGCGCTAAGTAGGTGCGCGTTTCGCCTTGTTGCTCATCTACGCGGTAAGCCGCCTCAATAACCGCTAAGAGCGTACGGCCTAATCCAAACGTTGGTTCAATAACATGTGGTATATATGCTGGCGAGCCGTCTTTAGGGCGGTATTCCAAATTTTTTCCAGAGTGTTTCATATGGGCAGAGAGGTCATGATCCGTCCTATAGGCACAGCCACCAAGCTCTTTCTGACCAATAATGAAATCGTATTCCGTGTCTATAGAGTGCTTACTATAATGCGCCCGATCTGCCGCCGGTACGTCAATTTGATGCAGCTTTTCCTCTGGCAATCCTAAGCTCAAATAGAACTGTTTTTGCAGCTCCAACCATTCAGCAAACACTTCCTCCCAATTATCAGGATGAGTAAAGACTTCAAGTTCCATCTGCTCTAGCTCGCGTACGCGAAAAATGAAGTCGCGCGGGCTGATCTCATTACGAAATGCCTTGCCAATTTGCGCCAGCGCAAAGGGAATATTCGGGCTGAAGCTATCCACAACATTCTTAAAGTTCACAAACATGCCTTGCGCTGTTTCCGGGCGCAAATAGCTAATACTTGAATCATCTTCTATTGCGCCGATATGCGTTTTAAACATCATATTAAATTGACGCACTTCACTGAGCGGATTGCCATCCGGACTCTTAATATCGTTGTCAGCAAATGCCTGATTCATTTGTTCGGGCGTCATAGCTGATACGTTTTCCAAGCCCGCCTCTTCAAGCAAGTGATCTGCACGATGCCGCTTTTTATTAACTAAGTCTTCGACGAGCGGATCACTAAAGCCATCGACATGGCCGCTCGCCTGCCATACCTTCTGATTCATCAAAATCGCAGCATCAATGCCGTACACATCGTCCCTGGTCTCAACGAAAAAGTTCCACCATGCATCGGTAATATTTTTCTTTAACTGTACGCCTAGGGGGCCGTAATCCCATGTACCGGCAAGCCCTCCGTAAATATCACTTCCCTGATAAATAAATCCGCGACGCTTTGCCAAGCTAACAATATCGTCCAATTTGACATCTGCCATACGTATACTTCACTTCCTGCATGTTGGGAACATGCTTTAGGATTAACTTATCTGTTAGCATACCATATTTATCCCTACCCACCAAGCTGTGGTACACTAATACTACGTAACGGAGGTAGAACTAAATGACTGCGGAAGCCCCTAAATCAACATTGGAAATAATTGAAGATCATTGCTATACCACAATTGCCACCACCGACAGCCCTGACGAGATGCGCGACGCTTTGACCGAGCTGGGGTTCGCTCATTTAGCGATGGAGCCAAGCAAACTACCTTTAGCCATTCAGGAAATCTGGGCCAGTATGCATGGCCGCAGTGGTATACAAAATTTAGGCATTATAGCCACTACCATTGGTACTATCTTTAACAGCGGTCAAAACCTGCTCACTCACGAGTACGCAGCCTCAAAAGCGCGGCAAGCTAAATAGCGGCGTGCTGACGCGCAATCAGCCAGCAATCGGGTAAGATATCCGCTACGCCGCCTATCTGCGCAATGGCGCTAATGGGTTTTGTAGCCATAATGCGCAGTAACTTAATATGGGCTGCAGTAATGTCTCCCTGGGCGGATAACCGTAACCCCTTTTCACTGACATCATACATATATGTTTTATCTGGTGCCAGCGTTTGGCCTGCCACATCGCGCTCCAAATTTAGCTCATAGCCCGTTAGCTCGGCATAGTGCAGGTAAAACCACGTCTGCGTTAGCTGCAGCGGTATTGTGCTCACATCCAACCCCATATACACCTCGCTCAGAATCCCGTACCACTCTGGTTCATCAATATTTTCGCTAGCTTTTGATACCAGATTAATTGCTTCGTAGCCAAACTGCAAGCGGTCGTAATCTTCTAAGATATGACGGTAAAACTGCACCAGCCGCGCACTTGTTAAAATTCCCAGGTCGCCCTTGCCACTATTCACTACCACGTCACTCACTGCAAATAGCTCTATACCGCCGGCAAGCTTGCTTTTTTCGCGGCGCACACCCTTGGCCATCACAGTACGCTGGCCTAGCGGTGTCAGCAGCCGTACTATCCTGTCTGCCTCGCCGTAGTTGGTACGGCGTAGTACAATGGCGCGCGTTCGCTCCAAGCTCATACGTACCTCCCTACTGCCCCGGCAATATCGCCGGGGTGCATAGTAGTTTTATCCACTATCGTTTTTACCCCATAGGCACTCAGGCCTTCAGCTGGTATATCTGCAGCACTATTCGTACACAGCACTACGGGTATATCCACCAGGTCGGTATGCGATTGCAGCTCGTGCAGCAGTACAATACCATTTGGCCCAGGCATAAATATATCAAGCACAATAACTTGCGGACGAAATTCGTCTATAGCTGCTATAGCATCCAGCGTATGCTCGACCCTTTGTACTTGATAGCCGGCTGCTCGCAGTTCGGCAGCTAGCAATTCTGCCAGCCAGCGATCGTCATCTACTAGCAGCACTCTACCCCCTGCCATTACAGTAGCCTCAGCTGGGTTGAGACGCCAATATCTACATAAAATGTTGCGCCGTCACGATGGCGGATAGTGCCGATAGTAGCATTCATTGCTTGTGCAAATTGCTGAGCGATATGCACACCTAATCCGCTGCTTTCTGGCCGATTATGGCCGCCCGCGGGCGCAACGCTTACTGCTGGGCCAAAATCTCGTACACCCAGCCGTACTTTACTGCCGCCCTCTCGTGTTTGCGCGGTAAGCGTGACGGGCGTATCATGACGGCTATAGTGCAACGCATTATCTAAAAAGTTCATCAATATCCTGCGTAATAAATCGCGATTAGCAAGAGCTAGGGTCGTCCGCCGATGCGGCCGCATCACCACTTGCCTCCCCTGTGCCGCATAAAGTGGCATGATCTCACTCACCACTTCTTGGCACACCGATACAGGGTTAATCGGCTCCATAGCGAACATAGCCCCTTCGAGCCGTGCAGTTTTGGTTAAATTGGTCGTTAGGCGTAGTGCGCGCTCACTGGTAAGGGTAATACGTCTTGCAGCTTCCTGCACTTGGTGTGGCGATAACTCCCCTGCTTCTAAACTGAGGCTTAGTTGCCGCATTAACGCCAGCGGCGCCTTTAACTCATGTGCTGCCGTAATAAAAGAGGGCGCATACTCCAATATGCCACCCCCATCGTTCGCCTGCGTCGATTTACCCTCCATAGCTGTCTTAAGTATAGCATGTTACAACGCCACAAATGCAGTAGCAGCGAGAGTACCACGGGCGAAACGCGCGAAATGCGCCGAGATACGTTGGCCTACTCGTTGAATTTTACCGTCTTTAAGAGGGCTTCAAAGTCGTCTTTAAACACATCGCCGTCGGTACGCAGTGTAAGCGTGCGGTCGCGCATCTTTATCAGCACAGCAGTACCGTAAATATCCTCATTAAAGTTACCTACTAGGCGCGTGCCCGTACGCGAACCATCAGAGTACACGCTCGATTTTAATTCGCCTTTTTCTACCTGACCGGCATAATCAGCTACTGACTGGTCATAGGTTTTCTGTTCGATAGTAATGCGCAGGGCAAACTTGGTAGTGTCGCCAACAGGTGGCACTAATACGGGATTTAGGTACGCCTCGTAGGTCACACCGCCGCCCTGACTGACATCGGTCGCCTGATAAGCGCTCCAAGTCTTTGGGTAATCAAAGGTCAATCGGCCGTAATCTGATGGGCCTACAAATTGGCGCATCGGCTGCTTTTCCTTTTTCTCAAATTCGGTTTGGAGCTTCTGTGAGTTCTCCAGCACGGCCTTTGCGGATGCTTCAGTAATTTTACCGTCCACATCAGTCTTTTGATCCATATAGTTCACGTAAGCCCATATGCTAAACGAGCCAAACACAAGCACCAAAATAACTAGTGCTATAATCGCAAAAATACTGCCGTTGACTGCTCCTACTTCGTGTTTGCGCCGTATGTTCATGGTTATGATTATACGTGGCACCTAGCCCTCTTGTAAAGGCTTGATGTAGTACAGGTGGTGCGCCCCTACCGTTTTTGCGGGGTTTATGCCCGGAACAGTAAATGCATAGCTGATGAACGCCAATTTAGAGCCTATTCGGGTCGCCTCATGTTGCACGCGCGCATACATTTTCACGATATCGCGTGCATCACCAAATGTATACACCACTGTTACGCTATCGGGTAGCGGCGTTCGCCAAAAATTCGCTAGCTTTACGTGCACATGTGCGTTACCGCGTGACAACACTTTAGCCACCAATACTAATAGCGGGTGAATCTCATACCCCACGGCGTTAGCACCGTGCCTAGCAGCCTCACGTAGCACTACGCCGTCACCTGATCCAATATCAACGAGCACATCCTTAGCCGTCAGCTTGTATAGCTCCTCAAACGCCCTTGCCACGTCGCGGCGCTTTGATGGCACGTAGGGCGCACCAGTAAAAGCCACGAAGCCCACTAGCACCACTATTACTGTCACAACCCATAGCCACATTAGCTGTCAAACTTTTCCTTTAGGACAGTAATTTCATTTTTAAGTTCGCTCAGGTCTTTTCCAATCTCATCTGCCAGCACTTCGGCGGTTTTGTACTTTTCTATCGCCGCCTCCAGTTCAAACTCATCACTTTCAAACCACGCTACCAACTCGCTTAGCTGATTCATTTTTTCTTGTATCGTTTTATCGTTCTTTGACATCTGTTACCTCCGCTGTAATTAGCCTTGTATGTTGCTCGATAGTTATTTGCTCACCCGTTTGTACGCGCCCACGTACGATCGCATAGCCGCGCGCTAGCACTGACCGCGGGTCGTAGGCACCTAGCACCTGCCGAGTAGTCACCAGCTGACTCTGTAATAGGTCTACCCTGCTATCCAACAGTGTCCACGCTTGACGCAACATATCACGCTCTTCTTTTGTATGCTCGTCGAGCAATCCGTCCATACGGCTGAGTATTCGCTGTACCAAATAGCGTAGCGAGCCTGCAAACTCCTTCGCATCTGGCACCACAATTTGCGCGGCGTTCGATGGCGTCGCTGCACGCCGGTCGGCTACCATGTCGGCTAGCGTGACATCTACTTCATGACCCACGCCTACTAGCGTGGGTATGCGGCTCGCCGCTATTTCACGCGCCAACGGCTCGTCGTTAAACGCCGCCAGGTCATCAGCGCTTCCCCCGCCACGGATAATTACCAGCACCTCTGGCAAGACTTCTTGCTCATTAAAGTACTTAATAGCCCGTACGATTTGCTCCGGCGCAGCATCACCCTGTACCTGCACATGAGCTACATCTACCTTCAGCCCACCCCAGCGCTCGTTCAGTAGTTTTATAAAGTCAGCGTAACCGGCCGCTTGAGTACTACTGATCACGGCGATATGCGACGGCATTTCTGGCAGCACACGTTTTCGTTCGGGTGCAAATAGCCCCTCTTTTTCTAGCTTAGCCTTCAGTAGCTCAAAACTCTTCTTTAGGCTGCCTTCGCCGCTAGGCCGGATTGACTGCACGGTGAGGCTAAATTTACCCCACGGGGTTACTTTTGGTGCAGCGCGAATAACTACCTTCATACCATCTTCTATTGGCACCCGGAGGTTAAATAGCGACATAAAGCACCCCAGGCTGCCGCTAGCATCCTTAATATCAAAGAACACCCACTTGCCTTGATTCACCTTAAAGCTCGCCACCTCGCCCTCAATCTCGACGCTCGGGTACGCATACTCCAATGTTTGGTTAAGTACGGCGATATAGTCGCTAACGCTGAACAGGGGCGTCTGGTCGCTTGCCATATTTCATTACCACTTGTTGATACAATACCCACCCCGCCACAATTGTGACGAACAAAATAATTGCTCGGGTCAATATGATTCCTGCGATAGCCTCGCCATTGCCCATGCCGGCAATTGCTAACACGAACACCATAATTGCCTCATACGCGCCTGCGCCGCCAGGAGTTACAATCACCATTCCCGCCAAACTCGCCAGACCGTACGCTATCAAAATTGGCGCGGGGTTGACTGGTGACCCAAGCGCCCAGAATACAATCCAAAATATCGCTATTTCAGCAATCGTGAAAAAGATTCCCCATAAAAATGGCTGCCACAGTATCTTTTTATCGCGCATTAAGCTTTTAAAGTCGTCGTAGATATCATCCAAAAATGCTATTAGGTCTTGTTCTTTTATCACGCGCACTACCCTACCGAACGTCATCCAGCCTACTAAGCGATTTATACCTCGCCCCAGCCGCCGCCCTATCCTATGCATGCGCTGCTCACTACTAAATAGGAACAAACAACCCAATGTTACTAGGATCATCATCGTTACTAGTGCCGAGCTCATCAAGATGATCCAGCGGTTTACCGTACCGTCAATTGTCACTAGTAGCACCGCGATCGCAAGCAATGTTATCATCGCGGCAAACCCGGTAACATAGCGCACTAGCTGCGCCATAGTTGCCTTACCCGTCGATACCCCCAGTTTACCCAGTCGCCAGTTCATATACGATATACCGCTTACACCACCGCTTGGCAGTACGTGGTTCACAAAATTAAGCTCCAACGATATGCGCATTTGCGTACCGATACTCACGTGATCTATCAGCTTCTTCTGGCGTAGGTACGAAAACACCATTTCACCTGCCGCTAGGTAGCCAACGATGATAGCTGGTACGAGCAGTAGCAGTATCCATATATTTACTTGGCCTAGCAATTCCCAAGCACGCTGCAGCTCGTGTCGCGCGAAAAACAGTATCACCCCTATAAGTACAAAGGTGAGGATGCTAATCCATGCACGCACCGAAAGTTTCTTCATTACCTCTAGTTTATCACGGTCAAACATATGTAGGGTATACTATAGTTATGCATATTGCTATCTTAGGCCGCCAGCCAGCATTGGGTGTCGCCGAATTAGAGCAACTATACGGCGCTAGTAGTGTGCGCTGGTTTTCAGATAGCTCGGCTATTGTCGATTCGCCAAAATTTGATTTTAATCGCCTTGGCGGTACGCAAAAAGCCGGCCGGATCGTGGCCGAGCTCAGCGGTGACTGGCGCAAGGTCAGTATGCGCATCGTGCGCGAATACACCCTAGCCTGGGCCGACCATCAGGGCAAAATAACGCTTGGCCTAAGCGCCTACGGCTTCACGGCTACTGCGCGCGAGGTGCAAAAAACCGGTATTATCCTAAAGTCTAAACTCAAAGAAAAAGGCGTAAGCCTGCGCCTCGTACCGAATGCCGAACCAGCGCTCAACACCGCCACCTCGCACCACAACAAGCTAGGATTATCAGATAATCATGTGGAGCTTTTAGTAGTACGTGCAGGCAACGGCAAAGTAGTTGTGGCTGAAAGTGTGGGTGCCCAAAACATCACCGATCTTGCCTCGCGCGATCAAGCCCGCCCCCGCACCGATTCGTTCGTCGGTATGCTCCCGCCAAAATTAGCGCGAATGATGGTAAACCTTACTGGTGTCGCTAGCGGCCGAGTGCTCGATCCATTCTGCGGTACAGGGGTGTTGCTGCAAGAAGCCGCCTTGCTAGGTTTTGACGTGTACGGCACTGACCTCTCCGAAAAAATGGTGCGCTACAGCACCGAAAATCTTGACTGGCTTACCCATCAATATAGCCTGGGCAGTAAAGTAACTATCGACCATGGTGATGCTATGGAATACGCTTGGCAGCCCCCCATTGACGCTATCGCTACCGAAACCTACCTTGGGCAGCCCTTCAGTGCCCCACCCTCACCCGCCAAGCTCACCGAGGTACGCGGTAATTGCAATCACATTATTAGCTCCTTTTTAAAAAACATTGGCCAGCAAATCGAGAGTGGCACCCCGCTCTGCGTCGCCATCCCAGCCTGGCGCGATACCAAGGGGAACTTCACGCACTTACCACTTGAGAAAACCATAGAAAAGCTCGGCTACAAGCCCATCACACTGCAGCACGTTACCGCTGAACAGCTGCACTA
>JBLMYW010000012.1:0-19356 GCA_050258515.1 Acidobacteriota bacterium
AATAGTAAGACAGCTACTCTCAAATTGGCGAACTAAAATAGCCTCAGTCTATGAGGCTATTTTAACCGGGTAGAGTAGCAAATTAGTCGACTACTTCAACACCCATGCTACGGGCGGTGCCAGCAATAACTTTTACGGCGCCGTCTAGGTCGATAGCGTTGAGCTGATCCATCTTTGCGTTTGCGATTTCTTCCAGCTGCGCACGGGTAATCTTACCCACCTTATCGGTATGTGGCTTGCCGCTGCCCTTTTGGATACCGATAGCCGCGCGGATCATGTCGTCCACTGGCTGGCCGAGGCTCTTCCAGGTGAAAGTACGGTCTTCATACACCTGAATGTGCACGATAACGTCCTTGCCCATTAGATCTTTGGTCGCGTCGTTGAATGGATTGATGAAATCCATCATATTTAGGCCCCACTGACCAAGGGTGCTACCAACAGGAGGGCCTGCGGTCGCACGGCCAGCTGGGATACGTAGTTTTAGATTGCCAATGATTTTCTTGGCCATAGTGATATATTCCTTCTTGTACTAAATATATTATTGAAGCGGTAATATTTAGTGCGTAACAGTTGTAATTATAACAAAATGTAGCGCATATCGCAAGAGCTACTCATTAAGCATAGTTTGCAGCGCTGCCGGACTAACTTGATTAGTGGCTTCAAGATACGCCATCAGGTGCTTGTCGTGGGTCATAGCAAGAATAGATGAGTAGTGTCTGATGCGGCCCTGCATAATCCCCTGTAGCGCGCCGGCAATAGTCGGGTGTGCGTCGAGGGCCAGCAGGTAGAGGTATTCGCTAGGCTGCGAGCTGTGCAGGACGGCCATGGCCATATCCCACAACAGGGGCTCAGGTAGTTCGCCGAACTCCGCGGCGTAATGATGGAGTAGTTGAACGGCCACTAGGCCGGCCTGCACGTCAGTACTATCCTCAAACCGTTCTAAAGCTGATTCGATATATTCGCTAATGGCGCCAAATCCTTCAAGCGCCGTGTGTGGCTCTTGCAGGTCTAGCTGTGGTTGGTCATAATTATTCACCCAATCGCCATCCGAACCGCGACCAATAATCACATTGGGTTGATGTAGTAACCGGTGCTTTTGGCCATATTCCATAATTTACAGTATACTCCTTGCACTATTCTATAGTGCTATAAAAAAGATGGGTGGATGACGCGACGATGCGCGCCATCCACCCATAGGTTCCTCTCAGGTCACATTGATCTTGAATTTCGTTGTGACCGAGCGCTTCCCGCTAGGGTAGGCGGGGTTCTTGTAGCTGAACGTCGCCTTGCCCGCAAGGGTATTACCCTTGCTGACGTTCTGCTTGACAAACAGCCTGCCGCCAGTGGTTGATTTGGATACCTTAGTCGGGCTGGTGACGTTGATCGTCATCTTCCGACCGGGCGCGTTCTTCCTGGCGATCATCTCAACACAGAAGCGGATTCCCTTGCCCTTGTTGATCGATCTGTAGTAGATCACCAAATCATACAGCGAACTGCCGGTCGGCTTGCTGTAGGCGGTTGTCCACGTTTCATTGCAGCCAGTAATGAGCTTGGCCGCCTGAGCGGTGGGAGTGGCGGCAACGGTGCCACCAACGGCGACAGTAAATGCCGCGAGGGTCGCAATAAGCGACCGCTTGATCTGCGAAGCAGACACGTGCTTGTCCTTTCGGAGGGGGGACGCCAAGCGGGGGTGCTAGGCGATTACTATACGATAGCATGTTAGGTACTATTTACAAACCATAAACAAATTACCCCCTGCTTTACGCACGGGGTAATTGTAGAAATGAGGTGCTAGCTAGACTTTCTTAACCTGCAATGCATCGAGTTCTACAGGTGTGTCGCGGCCAAACATACTTACCATCACTTTTAGTTTGCCTTTAGCGGTGTCAATTTCGCTGACTGCGCCATCAAAGCCCTTGAATGGCCCGTCAACAATATTTACCACTTCACCTTCGGTAAAGTCAATCTGATGCTTAGGATCTTCCACGCCCATGCGCTTCTTAATCTTGGTGATTTCACTCTCCGATACAGGAGTTGGCTCGGTACCGCTACCTACGAAGCCCGTCACGCCAGGCGTATTACGTACAATGTACCAGGTTTCATCGGTAAGCTTCATCTCTACGAGCACATAGCCCTGGAAGATTTTAGCTTCTATAACTTTACGTTTACCATTCTTGATTTGAATCTGCTTTTCTTTTGGCACCATAGCATCAAAAATCTTGTCGGCCATATCGACAGCCTGGATGCGCTGTTTGATGCTATCGGCGACCTTTTCTTCGTAGCCGCTGTAGGTATGAATTGCGTACCATTGGCGGGTACTGTCGTAACGATTACTCTTTGCCATTATTAGTTGCTCCCTAGAATTAGCTTAAATAGTTCTGAAAAGGCGAAGTCTAGCACCAAAATAACGATAATAAAGAATACCGTAAATGCCAGCAGCGCACCGGTCATTGCCCAGGTGTTTTTGCGGTCGGGCCAGCGTACTTGGCGTAGCTCGTGCCATGCGCCCTTGAAATAACGCATAAGACGCGCGAAAGGGTTTTTAGTTGGTTTTTTTGCCGCGGCTGCTTGTGTGGCAGTCTTTTGGCCCCTTGCAGGCTTGCCGCTCTGTACGCCTGGCGCAGCGGCCTTGCCTGCGTCACTAGCGGTGATGCGGGTAACCTTGGTGCCAGCCGTTTTCTTAGTTGGTGCTTTTGCCACTCCCTTGTTTCTCCCAAAATTAAAAGTCTGCTTGGTTGCAGACTGTCAAGTTTATAGTACTCTCCCTCGGACTATTTGTCAAGCGTCTTGATAACAAAACTAAAGGTGGAGCCATGATTTAGTCGCGACGTAAGCTCAATTTCTACGCCTAGTTTTTTAGCTAGCTTACGGGTGACGTATAGGCCTAGGCCGGTGCCACCTGTTTCGCGGGTTCGATAATCTTCGCTGCGCCAGAATTTGTCAAACACGTGGGCTTGGTCAGATTTTGATATGCCGATACCCGTGTCTTTGACGGCGAATTCTAGGCTGTCGGCTGTTTTTTTAACGATTAGTGTCACCTCGCCCTTTTTCGTGTATTTAATAGCGTTGGTGATAAAGTTTTGCAGCAACTCTTTTAAGTAGAGGTGGCTTGCGACGACAGTGCCAAGCTGAGGCGACGCATCGAGATTGAAGTGCAATCCTTTCGCCTCGGCCTGCGGTGCGTATTCGTTATAGAGGTCATGCACCATTACCGCAACATCAATTTCTTCGGTAGCATCGGCAACGCCGCGCTCTGCCCTAGAAAGGGTGCTAAGGTCATTGACCATTTTAGCCAAAAACAGTACTTGATCGTGGGATGTTTTTACATTTTCGGCTAATGTTGTCTTTGGAATATCGTTTCGCCCCATCATCAGCTGGACGTTAGAAAGCGACCCCTCGGCGATAGTAATCGGTGTGCGAAGTTCGTGGCTGACAACAGATATAAACTCATCGCGCTCCTCTTCCAATGATTTTTGCTTAGTGATATCGCGCAGAATCACCACATAGCCGTCATCAGAGGTAGGCTGGTGGCTATTCGCATTGCGCACTGCCGAGTAAATAACACTTAGGCGTATGGTTTCTCCAGATATTACCGTACTCAGATCTTCGCGCGATTCTACGCTGCGGGCTGTGCGGAAGTGGCGCACCAGGCGAAAACGCTTGTGCTCTATATCGGTTAGCGATATGACGTCATCGATATTTTTGCCCTTTAGCTCGCTGTTGGTATCAAGCAGGTTTAAGCAGGCGGCATTATACACTTGTATCACGCCGTCCTTATCGGTGCTAAATATGGCATCAGCCAGATTATTGACAATAGTTAAAATTCGATCGCGTTGTAATGCTTCTTCAGCACGGCTTCGCGATAATTCCTCGCGGTCAATATCTTGATTTGCGCTGAGCATACCAGTGATATAGCCGACGAGCAGCGTACCCAAGAAGAACAATCCTATTTCTAGCAGACGCAGGGTGTTATCTATATTTAGCAGCACGTCGCCCAAGGCTACGGCGAACAGGCCGAATATACTTAGGTTTAGCCCGGTACGGCCTAAGTATAAATAGCTGGCGTAAAAGAGTACAATCCAGGTAGCAATAAACGGCGTAGCAAAGCCAGCAGCAAACCAAACATATAATGCGGCAAGCACATGGTAGGCTAATAGTCGCAGCGCTACTCCTGTGCGGCTTGTGACGGGCACTAACAGCTGGTAAATACCAAGGAGCAGCCATGCGGTGCAAGTGGCATAAAAGACAGGAGCAACGAATAAGTGATCGCTATGAATGATGTCCGTTTGTAGTAATATACCGTAGCCAAATAGGATGACAGGCAGCAAAAAGCCTGACGAACGAATAATAATGTCGCTATGCGCATTGAATGTTGGTACGCTGCCCTGCCCCTTTTTCATTGCTTATAATTGTAGCAAACGCGGCGGCTAAACACTAGGGGTTTCGCGTTTTATTTGCCGCTTGTGCAGGCGAAATTGCGGATCGTAGCGCTCTACCTCGCGCCAAAAGCTAGCCGAATGATTCATGTGCCTTGTATGGCAGAGCTCGTGAATAAGTACGTAGTCGATGAGCGCATCTGGTAATTTCATCAGCGCGATATTTAGGCTGATAGTTCCCTCACTGCTGCAGCTTCCCCATCTGCCACTGGCGTGGCTGAAGCGCACTTTGGTATAGCTAAAGCCATGTTGTGTGGCAAGGTGGCTAAGGCGTGGCGGCAAGTAAGCTCTCGCTTCTTTACGCAGAATGGTAATGACGGTACCCTTGATAAGCTGCTGTACTTCATTCGATTCCAGCCTGCTGTCAGGTGGCAGATATACGAGGAGTTTTTGGCGTTCCTGCTTGACGTTTGGCTTACTGACCATGCTAGTGTGCACTACGGCTAAGGCATGGCGTTTGCCGATACCTTGGCCATCGGCGTAGGTGGTAGTAGCGGTAGGATGCTCGGTGAGTTTGCGTAGCTCGCCGCGCGAGGAATTAATCACTTGTTTTACAAATAACAGGGGCGTATAAGGCGGCGCAGTGGCAACGAGCTGGCCACTTACCCCCATTTTAATGCGTACATTGCGATTGCCACGGCGTTTATGCACGATAATTTCACCAAATTCGGCGTCCTGAAAGCTTGGCATAGTTACTGTATGCCGATAGTGCGCCTAGGCAGCTTGACTGGCACCACATTGGGGCGTCTAGGGCTGGGGGTGCTACTCGGGCGATTTTGCGTAACGAGGTGGTTAAGCACGGTGCGAGCCTGGCTGGCGTAGGTGTGCTTGCCGCTAATTACTATTGGTTTTTCGTCTGGATGAGGCGCACTGAAGGTGCGAAGCGCTTCGGCAAAGCTATCGCGGTCAAGCCGACCGCTTTTTAGGCTGCGCTTTAATGCGGTGGCCTGATCTACTTGTGTCCATACAAATAGGGGTACATAGCCATGTGCACGCGCCCATTTAGCGAACTCGGTGCGCCAAGTGCGGGTAGCGCTATTGCCTTCAAGTACAAATGTCTGCTCGGTCTTAGCGAGCTCTGTTAAAAAGGTTACGGTTAGCTCGCCTGCGGCTGTCGCATCGGCGCTACGCTGCTCGATATCGTCCAAATTAAGATACGGAGTGGTAAATGTATCAGAAAAGTGGCTTGCAAAGAAGGTTTTGCCACTGCCAGGAATGCCTACCATCATAATTGCGTGTGGACGAGTCAGATGCAACGCTTTCATACTCCCTATAGTATACCACTTATTAGTGTAGCGCCATGGTGAATACATACGGTATAACCGTTAGCAATATTAATTATACTTATGTATTGACATTTTGTAAATAATTTGCTATAATGAAAAGATAAAGGTGTTGAGGAGGCATTTTATGAATAAAGTAACGAGTATAGCTTTGGGTCTATTGATCGCCGCAGCCGGCTTTGTCGGTGTAGGCTTGATTCAGGGCGATATAGCAAAGGCAGAATCACGCGAGTGCGGCGATAATGCAATTGTGCGCTGCGGTACTATGAGTGCGAGCGAACTAAAAAGCAAGTACGCCCAGAACGATCGTAGCCTAAAAAAGATTTATTCGCACTACAATATTGATGCAAAAGATATTGCAAGCAGCAGCTCAGCTAAAACTGGCTATGTGCATACGAACGGTGACGTAACCGTAGACGGCAAAGTAGTTGCGACTAACGCATACACTGTTGGCCGCAGCGCAAGCTTAGGCGGTAAAAAGGTAAAAATTAGCGATAACTTACATGTATATGAAGGTGCAGACCGCCTAAAGTCAAAGCTATCTGCATTTGTATTCTTTAACGCCGACGGGACATTTAAAAGTGCCGTACTAAAGGTTTGTGGTAACCCAGTTCGGGCAACGCCGAAGGCCAAGCCGGTATATAAGTGTGAGATTCTGACCGCTAAGCCAATCAGCCGCACCGAATACGAATTTACGACTACTGCTGTTGCTAAAGACGGCGCATCAATCGTAAACTACACCTACAACTTTGGCGACGGCAAAACCGCCACTACTGGCAAAACAACTCGTCACACCTATGCTACACCTGGTACCTACAAGGTAACCGTAAAAGTAAATGTAAAAGTGAATGGTAAGACGGTAGTTGCGCCTGGTACCTGTGAAACCACAGTGACCGTAAAGAAGGAAAATTGCCCCATCCCCGGCAAAGAGCATTTACCTAAGGACAGCCCAGAATGTAAAGAAGACAAGCCTGCTATCGATATCACTAAGGTGGTAAATGACGTAGAGCATGTAAAGGTGACGGTAAACGAAGTATTCACCTACAAGATCGTAGTGCGTAATACTGGTAACATTACCCTCAAGAATGCGGTAGTGACCGATAAGGCACCGAAAGAAGTTACCCTACTGAAAGCCAGCGAAGGCACCATTAGCGGTGACACCTGGACGCACACTATCAGTGAGCTGAAAGTTGGTGAATCGAAGACCTATACCATTACGGCTAAATACGGCGCATATGTTGCCGGTACGCATGTAAATAACGTGTGTGTCGATACGCCAACCGTACCTGGCAGTCCAGATGATTGTGACGACGCATCTACTGAAACGACTGAAAAAATGGTAGTGTGTGACACGAACGACAATACGATTAAAGAAATCGAAAAGAGCGAGTTCGACGAGTCGCATATGACGATTGACCGCTCGAAGTGTGAAGCCCCAGAGGTTCCAGAATTACCTGAAACCGGTGCAGCTGAAGCAATTGGTGCCGTACTGGGCGCTGGCAGCTTGGCTGGCGTAGGCGCTGCCTACCTGGCAAGCCGCCGCGGCTTGTAAGCCAAAAGTACCAACACCTACATACTACCCCGCGTATTGCGGGGTAGTATTTTATTGTATGAAGTTGCGTATAGCTGTGGCCACAGCTTCAGGCGTCTCGTAGTGGGTAAGGTGCCCTACGCCATCTATTACCACTAGCTGTGCGCCATCGATAGCACCGTGTAAATGACGCTGCTTGGCAAGTGAGGTAATGTCATCTTTTTCGCCAGCAATCAGCAGCGTGGGTATGTGCAGTTCGTGTGCTACCTGGTATACATCGTGCGACACCGATGTACGGAATGCTTGGGCTAACTGCGTGGGGTTGGCAAAGCTGCTAAAGTGCGCGTAGTGTTGTTCGTCAATGTAGCGGCGAATACCTTTGTCTTTGGTTTTGCGCATCGTAATGCTCATAATCTTTGTCGCGGGCTTCATGGATATCCAGGCGCGGGCGGCACTGGCCGGGAGCTTACGGCCAAGCCAGTAGTACAGAATGGCCAGCTGTACGAGAAAGCGCTGCTCGCTTTCCAGCGCGGGCGAACCAATGGGGTTAATCAATACGAGCTTTTTTACGTTTGCGGCATGAGCAGCGGCGTAGTGGCTGGTGATAATAGTGCCAAATGAGTGGCCAACGATGTATGATTGCCGTTCGGTGTCGACGTGTTTGCGAAATTCGTGCAGCCAGGCAATATAGTCGGCAATTGTATGCCCTGCCGGTAAGGCCTCGCTATCACCAAAGCCGGGCAAATCAGGGATGATTAGTCGGTATTCGGGCAGTGCCTCGGCAATTTTTAATAGGCCATGGTGCGTGCCGCGGAAGCCATGCACCATAATGAGCGTCGGCTGTAAGCCGGCATTATATTCCCAGTAGGCAGTGTCGCCGCCGTTAATGGTGATGTGGTGTTCCATGTAGCTAGTGTAGCATAGGGTCGGTTGGTGCTTACGGGCGTCGTGTGGTACAATTTACAGTACTTAACCATAAGCGGAGGATAGCATGGCTAGATTACCTATACCTGGTGGTGACGATGGTAAATGGGGCACGATACTAAATGAGTATCTTGCAGCTGCCCATAATACCGATGGCACCATCAAGGCCAATGCTATAACGGCCGATGCGATAGCGCCCGACGCTATACCGGAGAATAGGCTGGATAGCGATGTACGGGCAAAGCTCAATGCCACGGGTGGACCTACTGGCCCCGCCGGTCCTGCTGGGCCCACCGGATCTACTGGTGCGACTGGGCCCACCGGATCTACTGGTGCGACTGGGCCAACTGGTGCCTCTGGCGCCAGTGGCGTGGCGGGTACAGTCGGAGCCACGGGGCCCTCTGGTGTGCCCGGCGCCTCAGGTAGTGTAGGTGCCACTGGGCCGAGCGGCGCGCAAGGTATTCCTGGCGCGACCGGGCCTACAGGTTCTACTGGTACCGCTGGGGCTACAGGTGCCACCGGCCCTTCGGGCGCAACTGGTCTTGTGGGTGCGACTGGCCCTAGTGGTCCCGCTGGTCCAGCGGCAGGCGATACTGACCTGCCAGGAGGCTTTATCGCTGGTACCACGCGTCGAGCCGCCTTTGGCTGGGGCTGCGGCAATCAAGATGTCTGGCCGGCTGGCTCGTTTGACACCGGGCACCAACGCCTTCCCGTCGTACTGCCCGTGGCAACCACACGCTGGCGTCTACGCATTCGTAACGCGACGATGTTTGGTACGGTACAGCCAGGCGAAATTAACGTTAATGGTGTATGGATAGGCCAGGCCGAGCGCACCGCCAGTGGCTACGCGGGTGCGTCTGGTGATCTTTCGGGTAATTTTGCGGCCGCACCAGCCCAGGCCCTGACCGCCTTTTCTACGCCGGCCAATGGCGACGAGTATGTAACGTCGTGGGTTACGAGCGGGGCGCACCAATTAAGTGCGCACATGCCTTATTTGGTTTCCATGGGCTGGACACTTACCGGCTCTTTCGCGGTGCACAACGGCTCGGGCGGCATGTGGTATTCGTACACGGCCGGTGATGCCAGTGCCACATCACCATCGCTAAGCCACGCAGGTAATGTGGCTTTTGCCGTGACACTTGAGTACGAGTTTGATGGCACCAACCGTGTAGGCGTGATCATTGGCGATAGTCTCATCGAGGGTGCTGCTGCCGCACTGAATATCAACTCGTACCATCAGGTCGCATCGCGACGCGCCAACATACCAATTGCCCTGGCCGGTGCCTACGGCGCTATGACATGGGACTGGATGAACGACTACAATACCGATGCCTGGAACCGCATTACTAACGCCGGGCTCACCCTCGATTTTGCTATTATTGCCCTAGGTAGCAACGATGCCTCGCTGTCGGTGGCGCTGGCTACCTATCAGAGCCGGCTGAAGGCCATTGCTGATAACGCGCGTAACGCGTGGGGCGTACGCGACGTATACTTCGTGACGGTAACGCCGCGTGGGCTGGCTGGTGGCGCTGAAACGGCGCGTACCGCCTACAATGCTTGGCTTGCCACACTCTCTACTAAGGTATTTGACATTAGTACATTGCTGGCCGACCCTAGCAACTCTAGCATCCTGCTTGCCGCCTACGATGATGACGGTATCCACTGGAATATCCTCGGCAATTACCGCGCATCACAGGCGCTGCCTGAAAAGCTCTAGCTACTTCTTACTTCGCTGCTTACTGCCCGGGAAGAGTATTTGCTGTACGCTACGCGTATCAGCACGGTCGTATATGCGGGTAATGGCGCCAGCAGTAGCCAGCAGCACTGTCGCCGACACCATGTACGCCAAGAACTCTTCTGCCGCGAGGTCGTAGCCATCCGGTACGGCAATCGTTACCTCAAAAACGGTATAAAAATTCGGGAAAAAGTGCACGCCGGTAATCTGCCCTAGGTGCAAAACAATGTGCAATAGTTCATGTAGTGTAATACTCAGCAGCCCACCTAGTACTGCTATCCAGACGATAGCAGACAAATTAACTCGCTTTGCTTGTGGTTTTGCAGCCATATTGCTATAGCTTTAATTGTAGCAGTATATCCCAAAATTGAGGCCAACTTTTGGCGACAGCTTCTGGGTGGGCAAAGCTCACCTCGCTGCCCTTACGCATTGCTGCTGCTTGGACGACCCGGTGGTCGGCCGAGGTGACAATATGCTGGCCTAACGCTTCTTCCATGCCGGCAATGCGGTCGCTTTCGTGCAGACGCAGCGCCGGCCACCTGGCTTCACCCTCTTCTGGCGTGACGAGGCCAAATGCGCGGGCAAAGCAGTAATCTTCAGCTTGCTCTGGGGTAAATGTCATGCCGCCAGTGGCCAGCCAGCCCAGGTAGGCTGCTGCCTGCCGGGCGATAGTGTCGTCTTTGCGTGCCTCCCACAGTGTGCCAGCCGCTCGCGCGGCTTGCCAGTGGTCGATGGCGTCATAGGTGGCTTGCAGCTTGAATGGCGGGTTTGCGAGTCGCGGCTCGGTGCTACCCAGTAGCACGGCCGCACTTGCCCACTGCGACGTGCCATTGTCGAGCTGCAGTAGCTCGGCGATCGGCAGGCTTACAATACCAGGGTCGCTAGCAATCGGGCGATCAATAAGTGTGCCATGCTTTATAAAATGAATGTCCCTGCCCGCTTGCCAGGCCGCAAATTGCAAAAAGCGGTAGAGCGTGCCCGATTCGCCCACATCTATTTCGTCGCCTTCGCGCCACTGTTTGGTGGCACGGTTCAGGGCCTGCAAGTCGGTGCCCAGATGCCGTTCGTCATCGAGCAGCCGATTGATATCATCGTATCCATGCACCATGTCAAGTATGCCCATACGGATCATCCATGATTTATCGTAAGGGATACAGCGCTCGATATGTTCGGGGGTATGGAGGGACTCTGACATGACACAAGGCTTTTCGGGCGGTTACAGCACTCTTGGCAGGGGCGATAGGACTCGAACCTACAACCAACGGTTTTGGAGACCGCTACTCTACCAATTGAGCTACGCCCCTATCAAGAAGGCTGTAACCAGCTGCACCTAGTATAGCATGTTCTAGCAAGTTTGCAGCGGCATAGAGTTGGCTGATGGTGGAAGATTATAGACAATGATCACAACCATCTATCACATACATGGTTCTGTATGAGAAGTGTATACGGTGATTCTACTTTGTTTCAGACCGCTGCTGCTCTTGCTGTACGCGGACGGCGCGGCGAATACTCCGGTCGGCAGCTTCGTCAGCGTAGCGCGACATCGGCGGCAGCGCAAGGAGCTTTTCGCTGGCCTTTTTGCCCTCATCTAGGTCATTTACGGCCTCAACAAAAAACTTTTCTATCAGCCACTCGCGGCCTGGCGCAGTCTGCCCCTTTACGGTAATGCGCCAGCGGCTTTCGCCCCATTGTTCGGTTTTGGTAATGCGCAGCGGCTTGGCGAGCATGGTGCGGCCTTTGGGTATGGCAGAGATGATCTTGTTGATGAGTTCAATGCCTTTATCCTTGTCTCGTACAAACACATCTACAGCCATGGTACGCAGGCCGTTTGGTGTTACGTGGGCAGCCATAATCTGCTGGTTGTGCATCCATATCACTTCGCCGTTTATAGCGCGTAGCTTAGTGCTCCGTAGGGTAAACCGCTCTACGACACCCGCAACATCAGCAAAAGGCTCTATCTTTACAAAGTCACCAATTTTATACCAACCTTCGGTAATCATGACGGTACCTGCGGTAAGGTCACGCAGGACTAGTCCTACGGTTTGGCCGGCAATCACCACGAAAAAGGCACTGGCACCAATAGCGGCCGCCCCAGTGGCGCTGCCACTGCTAGCAAAAGGGCTGAGCGCCCGCCAAGCGAAATACCCTACCACGGCCACGACAAGTGCACGCACTACGGCTATAGCGACGCTTAAGTAGGTTTCGGTTTGGCGCAGTTTAGTGGCGCGCAGCGCATTTGATTCGTTATCGCTGCGTATAGCTACTGCTTGGGCTATGCGCACAATGCCTTGAGCAAGGAACCTGCTGAGCCAGTAAGCAATGACAAGCGCGGTAATAAGGATAAGTACCGAGCGGAAGGCGTTCGGTTCGGTAAAGAATTCGACGACGTCTTTAATAATATCGTTGGCTGGAGTGCTAGCATTCATTAAGTACTAATATAGCATATTTTGCGTAAGCGGTAAAGTGTGATTCCTGATAAGCGTGACGAAAATCATGTGGATAAAACGCCTATCTTACCCCTTGCAAACCATAAGCATGGGCGGTATACTAAAAATAATGCTAAACAAGGGGAACAATTAGGTTGCATAGGTAATCTGATTATAAGGGCTATGAATATACTAATGCTTGGGTGGGAACTCCCGCCACATAACAGCGGAGGCTTGGGTGTGGCATGTTACCACTTGTCTAAGGCATTGGCTGCTGCTGGCGCAAGTATTGACTTTGTGTTGCCCTACGATGCACACCACCCTGATACCGAATACATGAATATCCACGCGGCTACGAAGCTAAATCCAATTCACAAATTCGGTACCATGGGCGCGTATGACAGTAAATATGTCGAGGAGCTAGACCTCGATAAAGTAGACATGCGTGACTTGCAGACTATGCGTGGTGTGCAGAAACGCTACGTAAAATTTGTCGAGCGGCTGGTGAGCAAGCTGGACACACCCGATGCCATTCATGCCCATGACTGGCTAACAATGGAAGCCGGCATGCGTGCCAAGGAACTAACTGATGCGCCGCTCATTGTACATGTGCATGCCACCGAATTTGACCGGGCTGGCAGCTTTGGTACCGGTAATCCAATCGTACACGAGATCGAGTACCAGGGGCTGATGATGGCTGACCGGATTGTGGCAGTAAGTAATATTACTAAAAATATCATCATCCATAAGTATGGTATCCCAGCCGATAAAATTGAGGTATTGTACAATGCGATCGACCCATCCAGTCTTGGCGACTATGACTACGACGGCCGTACCTATAACTACTTAGAATCCTTGCGTGCCGAAGGCTACACGGTCGTTAGTACGGTAACGCGTTTTACTGCCCAGAAAGGCCTTACGCAGCTGCTAAAGGGCTTTGCCAGAGCGTGCGAAAAGTACGATCGCTTAGTGCTGCTACTAGCAGGTGACGGCGAACAGCGTGACGAGCTGATTGCATTGTCGGCGGAGCTAGGCGTGGCCGACAAAGTCTTCTTTACCGGGTTTATCCGCGGCAAACAATGGCGTGACGCGTATAGCGTCGCTGATATATTCGTTATGAGCAGCGTTAGTGAGCCTTTCGGTATTACTGCGCTCGAGGCGGCGCACTATAATAGCGCCCTTATTATTACTAAGCAATCGGGCGTCGGCGAAGTGCTAAAGAGTATCTTCCGCTACGATTTTTGGGATACTGACAAGCTGGCCGACCAGCTGGTAGGCATCGCCACCTCGCCCGCTCTTTCCCGGCAGATGAAACAAGACATCAAGAACGAATACGCGCGCCTCAGCTGGCATGATGTCGCACGTACGTGTATGCGGCTTTACAAGCGCATGAAGATCGGAGCGACAGCATGAGTGCGAAACGTGGCATAGTCCTCTACATGCACGTTCACCAGCCGTGGCGTATCCGCGACTACACGGTATTTGATACGGCTGAAAATCATGATTATTTCGGTGATTTTACCGAATCTCACCGCAACAATAAAGATATCTTTGAAAAAGTCGCGGGCAAATCATATCGCCCAATGACTGCATTACTGCAGCGCATGCTCGATACGCATCCCGAATTTAAAGTGTCGTTATCGATTAGTGGTACAGTGCTGGAGCAGGCCGAAGCCTGGGGCCCGGATGTCATCGATGCGTTCAGGGGGCTAGTAGCAACTGGGCGCTGCGAAATCGTAGCTGAAACATACTACCACAGCCTCGCCTTCTTTTATAGTCGTGATGAATTTGAGCGCCAAGTTGGTATGCATCAGGATAAAATCCGCGAGCTGTTTGGTGTGGAAACGAACGTATTCCGCAATACCGAGCTAAGCTACGACAACAACCTGGCTAAATGGGCCGATGACTACGGATTTAAAGGTATTTTGGCTGAGGGCTGGGATCCAATCCTTGGGTGGCGTAGCCCAAACTACGTGTATAAGCCTGTCGGCACCGAAAACATCAAGCTACTCATGAAGAACTATCGCCTAAGCGATGATGTGGCCTTCCGTTTTGGTAATAAAGCCTGGGAAGAATACCCGCTAACAGGTGATAAATATGATGACTGGCTTAATAGCGCACTGGGGCCGGACGGTGAAACAATTAACCTGTTCATGGACTTTGAGACCTTCGGCGAAAACGTGTGGGAAGATACCGGAATCTTTGAATTCTTCGCAGATTTCGTAGGGCGATGGCTGGCTAACCCCGCCAATACCTTCTATACTGCCAGCGAAGCCTGCGATACGTTTGAGGCATCTGACGAAATCGATTGCCCTTACACTACTACATGGGCAGATAGCGAGCGCGACTTAACAGCCTGGCTAGGCAACAGTATGCAGCATGAAGCTATGAAGCACCTGTACGAGCTAGAGCATGATGTGATGCGCACTGGCGATGCTGCGCTGGTTAGTGACTGGCGGCGCCTAACGACGAGCGACCACCCCTATTACATGTGTACTAAATACTTCACCGATGGCGATGTGCACGCCTACTTTAGCCCATACGATTCGCCGTACGACGCCTTCCTGTACTTCATGAACGCCCTGCGCGATGTTCGCTACCGCGTATACGATCATCATAAGCACGGGAGTTTCTAAATGGCGCGGCCAATAGTCCTTAGTAATGGTGAACTGCATGTAGGCATCAACAAATTCGGCTTGGTGCACGATTTTTATTATCCGTATGTGGGGCTAGAAAATCACGCTGCCGGCAAAGACCTACGCCACCATATTGGTATATGGGTTGATGGTGAGTTCAGCTGGCTCGATGATGACGCTTGGGAATTTGATTTTAGCTACCCACACGAATCGCTGATTGGACATATCGTCGCTAAGAATCATCACCTTGGTATTATGCTAGAACTGGACGATACGGTCGATGCCGAGTTTAGCGCGCTACTACGCAACGTCCATATTATAAATATGAATAACGGCCCGCGTGATGTACGGTTATTTATGCATCAGGCTTTTGTGATTGGTGATGCACGCAGCAATACCGACACCGCACAATACTTGCCGGGTGACAATGCCGTACTGCACTATCGTGGGCGCCGTGCGTTTGTGGTGTCAGCGGTAGACGATAACGGCGAGCCCTTTGACCAGTACACGGTGGGTATTTTTGGGATTGAAGGCAAGGAAGGTACTTACCGCGATGCGGAAGATGGCGAGCTGTCAATGTGTGCTGTAGAGCATGGTCGCGTGGATTCAGCACTGCGATTCCGCCATAGCTTGGCGCCGCACAGTTCGGTGCGTGTGCACTACTGGATTGCCTGCGGTAATTCTATTCGAGAGGCGCTGTATATCCATAAACAGTTGTTGCACCAAGGCGTGCATCGCCGCCTTGAAGTGACGAGCAAGTGGTGGCATAAGTGGCTAGAACCTGCCAAAAAGATGGCTGATAAAATCGACCCGGCACACCGCAATCAGTTTATCCGCTCGTGTATGCTTATTAAGTCGCATATCGATAAACGCGGCGCGGTCATTGCCAGTACTGATAGCACCATGCTCAATTATTCGCGCGATGCCTACGCCTATTGCTGGCCCCGTGACGGCGCGTATGTGCTATGGCCGCTGATACGTATGGGGTACAAGGACGAACCGTATCGCTTTTTCGAGTTTTGTCGTCGTGGCTTAAACGCCGGTGGGTTTTTGATGCACAAATACCGCGCCGACGGTGCGTTAGGTAGTAGCTGGCACCCGTATTTGCATGACGAAGGTGTCGTAGCGCCGCCTATTCAGGAAGACGAAACTGCACTGACGCTATTTGTATTTAGCCAATTCTACCATGTGTCAGGCACCGAAGCGTTGCTAAAAGAATTTTACGAACCAATGGTGTTGCCAATGGCGGATTTTCTGGCGAGCTATATCGACCAAACTACTGGCTTGCCTAAGCCGACATATGATTTATGGGAAGAGGTATTCATGACCACCACCTATACTACATCCGTTACCTATGCGGCGCTGTTGGCTGCTGCCGATTTAGCCGAGCTGCGTGAGGATAGTGATAATGCCGTTAAGTGGCGATCGGCTGCTGAAGATATTCGGGTTGCCGCCGAAAAGCAATTATTTAATGAAGAGCGCCAGGTATTTTATAAGGGAGTACATGTTAAGAAGGATGGTACTGTGGTGCCAGACGAAACAATTGATATGTCCAGCTTGTTCGGTGGCTTTATGTACGGCTTGTTCCCTATCGGTAGCCGCGAAACAAAAGCTGCATTTGCGACAGCCATAAAAGTATTCGGGCAAAACGAAACCACTAGCCCAGGATTGCCGCGCTACGAAAACGATAACTACCACCGACCTGATGGTAGCGACCCAAACTGGTGGCACGTGACAACATTATGGCTAGCGCAATATCATTTGGAAACTGGGCAAAAGCAAAAGGCCGAAGCACTTCTACGGTGGGTTCGTGATAGTGCCTGGCCGAGTGGTGTACTGCCTGAGCAAGTTAATCCTGGCACGCGCCAAGATGTATCAGTCGCGCCGCTCAACTGGAGCCAGGCTGAGTACATATCGACGCTGCTAGACACTATAACGGAGAAATAAATGCGGCGCCAAACAACCTTACGTATTAAGCGCGCTTTGCGCCATTCACGGCCATCACACTTGGTGCGTAAACGCCTGCAGCGGGGTGCTATCGAGAATTTTGCAGATAAAGTAGGGCTCGTATACTTCGGATTTGTTGATCAGCGTGATGATGAACATCGGTTGGTACGAGGCCATACTGTCTCGGCCACCCACCAAGACAATCACTATTGTATTGGCACGGTGCGGGGGTATGATGTAATGTTGGTGCTGCGTAATGACGTTATACGTGTGCCAAGCGGCAAAGAAAAACGCTGTCATTGGCTTATAGTTACCGTTGATTTACATACCAAGACGGATGTACCGCACTGCTACATTGGCCATAGCTCGCGTGATGATGAGTTTGCAGCATCGTACGCCCAGCTACATCCGCTGGCTATTGGTGGCTTGGGGGTGTATCCTCATGCTTTTAGCAGCAATTATACTATCTATGGTGCCGCTACACATGCGCTGCAGATCGAGCGCACCATCCCGCCGCAAATAGCCGAAGTGATTGCTTCGCACTTTCAGGGAGTAAGCGTAGAGATAGAGGATAATATGATCTATTTATATACCGAATCGGTGCGCCCTACTGAAGTGCAGCTGGATACAATGCTCAGTAATGGGTTATGGCTCGCTGAAGCTATCGATGCCCTGTATACTAAAAAAGAGGCGTAGATCGCCTCTTTTTTGATTACCCTTTTCGCGGTTTGACTTCGTTGCGGCCTAGGCTCTTTTTTGTCTCGGTGTAGGTGGCGTGCTTGCGTGCCTTGGGGTCGTACTTCTTTAGCACTAGCTTATCTGGGGTATTTTGCGTGTTTTTGCGCGTCACATAGGTACGGTGACCGGTAAGCTCGCTCACCAGCGCAATAATCTTTCGCTTTGTATTCGTCTTTTTAGCCATAATTTCCTCTTACACGTTGCTATTACAAATTCAATTATCAATTGTAGCAGATAATGCCGGAGATTTCAAGGGGTGGATATAGGGTGTTCGCGTACTTATACGGTGCGTCTTATCTTGGTGCGGCAAGCCATTTTTCAACTTCGGCTGGGGTCGGTAGATCTGGCTGTAGCTGAACTATAAAGCTGCCGTAGCGCGTTACCGTAGCCTTCCACTGACTCATGTGACCCGGTGCACCGTCGAGGGCGCTCGCGCTAAAATTAACTGAGGCATCACAGAATTTTACTACGTGCGAACCGAGATTTTCTCGTGCTTTTTGAATTTTATCGACGCCCTGCTGCTTGTCATTCTCGCTATACGTAACGGCTGCAACTATCTCGGCAACTTTATCGCCAAAAAGTTGGCGAATTTCGTCTATCGTTACGCCAGTATCCTCTACTGTGTCGTGTAACCATGCAGCCACTTGTATGGCTTGGGGATAACCTAGGCGCTCCGCGAGCGCAGCCACCTTTTCCAAGTGCCATCTATAGGGCAAGTTATTGCCATATTTTTGGTCACCGTGATGTTCAATAGCGAAACTTCGCGCTTGATCTAGAATGGATATATGTTCTGTCATAGTAGCCTTTCTGTCTTATCGGTAATTAGTAAATGTAAGCGGAAAGTCAAAGTCGGCAGCGCGGAGTGTGGTCATTACGGCTTGCAGCTCATCTTTGCTGGCGCTGGTCACGCGTATGGCATCACCCTGGATTTGCGCCTTGGCTTTCGGGTGCTGCTCCTTGAGTAGCTTGGTGATCTTTTTGGCGTCATCCTGTTTCAAACCGTCTTTGAATGGTACATCTTTCCACGCGCGCATATTCGCCTCGGTTACTTTGCCGCTCAGGTCGAGTACTTTGCTCGTCATGTCGCGCTTAGCGAGCTGTTTGCCGATCATATCAATCACACTCTCCAGCTGCCATTCATTACTGCCAATAACCTTAAAGCCCTTTTTATCGGCCAGCCATTCTATGCCGGCGGGGGTGCCTTTAAAGTCATATCGGTTTGCGATTTCACGTACAACCATTTGCTCGACATTGTTCATTTCGGCCTTGTCGTAGGTAGATTCTATATCAAAACTAAATTGTGCCATAGCTCTAGTGTACCATCTATTTATTAAGGACGGGCAGCCGCTGGGCAAGTACGGCAATATTTTGGACGTACGGAGCACCTTCAGCATCGAACTCTTCGGCGGTTGACATACCGGTCGTTACGCCGGTAAATAGCGTACCAGCATTGACGGTGGTTGCATAGTCTTTCATTTCGTCGCCAACATATATCAATTGCTGGGCAGCAATCCCGAAGTGATTGTATAGCGGTGCGAGTACTCTCGCGTCCGGTTTTTTAAACTCGCACTCATCGGCCGCTTGGGTAAAATCGAAGTCTCGCCCCAGGTCAAACCCTAGGTCTTGTGCATCCATCTGCAGTATTTCACGGGTGGCGTTAGTAATGACGGCTAGCGTATAGCCTTTTGCTCGTAGCATGG
>JBLMYW010000013.1:0-10211 GCA_050258515.1 Acidobacteriota bacterium
ACTAAGGTTTTTTCAACTGAAGCCATATATCCCCCAAATTCGTTACTACTTTACCTACATTGTATCAGGTACAATATAGGTATGTATATGTCAGAGCTGATTATCGACTTTATCGAGTACCTCGAGGTAGAACGCGGCCGGGCACCTCGAACCTCCGAAAACTACAAGCGATACCTTGAGCGCTTTGTCGAATTTGCCGGGGATATAGAAGTAGAGAATATTACCAGTGAGCTGGTGCGCAAGTACCGGCTATGGCTAAACCGTGTCGTCAGCGACAAGGGATCGGAGCTTGCTACGATTACCCAAGCCTATCACTTAATTGCCCTGCGCGGTTTTTTAAACTATCTTTCGAAGCGCGATATCCAGTCGCTCGCACCGAATAAGATTGAACTGCCTAAAACCCACCGTAAGCAAGTAACCTTTTTGCACTTCGAGGAAGTAGAGCGTATGCTTGACGCTATACCAGCAGATGACGCCCCAGCTAATCTACGCGACCGGGCAATTCTGGAGCTGCTGTTTTCAAGCGGACTGCGTGTCAGTGAGCTGTGCAACCTTAACCGCGACCATATAAACCTACAGCGCCGCGAATTCATGGTGCGCGGCAAGGGGCAGAAAGACCGCCCCGTATTCGTTAGTAACGCCGCAGCACGAGCAATTGAAGCCTATCTAGCGGTACGCGCCGATAGTTTACCTGCCCTATTTCTTAATTACAGCCGCAATAACACCGCTACTACTAGCGGCGACTACCGCCGGCTGCTGCCGCGCAGCATCCAGCGTATGGTGACAAAATACGCAAAACTCGCCGGTATTACGAAGCACGTCAGCCCGCACTCATTGCGCCACAGCTTTGCAACCGATTTATTAATGAATGGCGCTGACCTGCGCAGCGTACAAACAATGCTGGGCCATAGCAATATCAGCACTACTCAGGTATATACGCATGTTACCGACGCCCACCTAAAAGAGGTGTACGAGCGGTTTCATTCGGATGATGTGTAAACTGGGCGTTATGGCTGGTTAAATTGGCAGCTTCCGGCCACATAGGCGTCGGCCGACACTGAAAAGTCTTTACAGAAATTACGCGTAATATCTACGGTAGCACGAGGATATAACGACTGGTCTTGCGTACTAACACGCTCTACGCGGGCACGCACGCGCCGAAATACATCTGAAGCACGGCCAGTAGCGTCAATAGCGGGAGACACATCATGAAACTGCGTGTCGACCGCACGGACAGTGTAGTCGGTCTCACCATATATAGCAGTGAGGCGTAGATAGGCCTGGCGATTACTAGGAGTACCAAGACTACCGCCCAAATCTGGAGGATTAGGCAATACTAGTCGTGCGCTACACACAAACTGCCCAGCTAGCACCGAAGCATTGCATTGAACGGCCTTTAATAACTGGTTAGCGCCTGAACTGCGGCCATCACTAGCGAAATCATATTGATTCAGCCCCGCGCTCTTAGGGTACAGGTAGATTGTGTTCCCGCCGCCACTTTGATCAAATTGATCGAGGGTAAAATTGCCATTCTGAAACTGAATCAACTGAACACGAAGAATTGGTGGTCGCACACGACCAGGTGGCGTCCAAGCGCTGGCAGCCGGTAACGGCGTATCAGTAATCACGCCGCCCGGCAAGTCTACCGTGCTTCCAACCGGGCGCTGGTACCAGGAGACAATGATATCGGTAAATGGATCTACGGTTGCTAGCGGAATAATACGCGATGAGTCATTCGTAAGTGAACCCTCTAAATCATGCGTATTGCGTTCGATGCGAACACAGGTATAGGCTTGGTCAAAACCACCAGATATACCGGTACTATTTTGAATAAGCACCTCGGGTGCATCTGCAAACGCAGGATTAGCACTTAATATCGTAGATTTTTGCACCGTCCTGCAGCGATCATCCGTATCCGCGATAGCTTGGCAGGCATTTACGTCACCATTACCTATACATGCCTGGAGTACACGCTTACCATCCTCCACACCAGCAATCGCGGCATCGTAGGCACCACGCGACAGTTCATCATTAATCGTCCGCTGCTGATCGGTCGCTACCAGCCGCATAAAGCCGAGTGAAACGGTAATCAGTAGCAATACGCTAAATATTACTACTATGAGCGCTGCGGCACCCTGTTCTACCATTCGCTTATTCATGGCGATTCTACTCCTCCTATTCGTATCAACGTATCAAAGTCGCTTACTGAGCAATAGCTAAAGTTAGCGGCTACATTATCGTCTGTCTTACACCGAACGTATCCCTCCGGCGCCACCTCAGTACTCTCAGCCTCGTTAGTGCCCAAAGTGTATGATAACTGATATATACCTCGCTCATCGCGGCGAGACAGCTCGCGCAGCGTCATACTATACAATGCGTATTCGCGGCCGTCACCACCAAACATTTCAGTAACATCAGCATTCGCAGGAATTGTCATAGGGTAATTGCCGCTGCCTGCAGGCGTCTCGCTACAGTACCCTGCCGTATTTGTTATGCGCACAAATTTTATGGGGCGGCCATTACTCATACGTATCTTCGCGCCTTCAGCCGCAGCCGAGCTACTGTTTAATAGCGCAGCCGTATTCCATAAATAATCAACAGCGCCTAGGCACATTCTGCCGCTGATGAGAGGATTACCCGTAGAACCAACATTATTAATAATTGGCGGTGTGATAGTACCCACCCCTGCGGCCAAAAAGTCACGGCGGATAGTATCGCTAAAGTCACGCCCTGCTTGGTTGATCGCTTTATTCGTATCACCCTTTACGTACATTTTACCAGCCGCCATGCTGATAGTAAGGATGGCCAGCATCAGTACCGATAAAAAGGCGACGGCAATAGTCAATTCTACGATAGTAAAGCCTCTATTATTCCTACTCATATATCCTCACTATCGTGCCGAGCATCATGGGTGCACTCTGTCCTACACTGTCCCAGCAGGCATGGATGTAAAAGTCATAGGCAGGCACACTTGCCCCGCTTCGCTCTTGAGCGCGAGTGGCCTGTATCCAAATACCCTGCGATTGAATGGCGCCAGCGGCATACTCTATCTTTGCATAGGTATCGGGGATACGGTAAGTAGTAGTATTGATGGCACGGCGTGTATAAGTAGTGAGGGATGGATCGACAGCAACCTGAGGTTGCACATAGAATGCCTGCGATATAGCAGCAGCATTAGTGCACATGTTCCCCGCCGAAACTGTACCTGCTAACGAGATTGGCGTCGCCACTAATGCACCCGGCGCAACAATTTGATCCCAAGCCGCATCACGGGTATCACGGAGGTGGCGTAATAACTCGCCCTGGGCATCGATCTGCTGACGCACCAAGGTAGCCTCTAGCCCCCGCTGAGTAGTAGCGAGCCCACTATTGATGAGTGTTATGGCAGCAACCGCTGCAATAGTAAATATCACAAATGCCAGTACTACCTCGATAATAGTATCGCCTCGCTCACGCCCACTCATGCTACGCATTCCCCAGATGGTAGTATTTGTACGCCAGTCGTGTTAGCGGTATCGCGCGAGATAAGTATACCCATAGGTTGCACACCGATGCCAAAAAATCCTGTTTGATCAATGCATAGCTTGCGATCTGTCTGTGGTGTTACTGCAGGGTTTATTAAGTTGGCGATTGACGTAGTTGCAGAGTCGCTGCTATAAGTGCGCATTGTGCCACTTATCGGTGTACGCACTACTAGTATGGTAAACTGTGCTGGATCTGCTGAATCTGGGCTTAAAAAGCGAGTATCCCAGTCGGCTTTATACGTCTGCACCAGACCACCCTGTGATAAATTTGCCGCCGCTAGGATTGTCGTGTCGTCGTCCCCCATCATGCTTTCATCAGGGTCGGCAAGCGCCACCACCTGGTACACATTAACTGTTTTACCGTCAGAGCCCTGTGTCCGCATAATGGTACCCACCAGTAAACAGTCGCTGGCGCCGCGTGGCATTGGCGTGATGTCATCACGGATCCCCCCACTACCGCAACTTTCGTTCGCTGGACGATTATTCATCGTATTTGCCCCCACGGTGTATTGGCCACGGATAAAGTCAACTGCTTGATTTACTGCGTCAGTATAGCGTTGCTGATTGAGTGCATTGCCAATGCCCACCAATATTACGGCTACGATTAAGCCAGTAATAGCCAACACTAGCGTCGTCTCTATAATGGTGAAGCCACTTTCACGCTGTTTCATATCTGTTGCTCATTATAGCATAAGCGGCACTAGCATACCGCTGGCGCTGCTTAAAAATGTCGTAATCAACCACTCGCCGGCCAGCAGGCTAATAATAGCCGCCAGTATAAGAAAGGGGCCAAATGGTATACGCATATTCCGGTGCAGCTTTTTACGTAGGTATAACGGCAATATCATCAAGCAGCCCAGTAAATTCGCTAAAAAAAGCGTCAAAAACGCCAAATGCCAGGTGCCCAAAAAGAGCGCTAAGCCCACGCCCAGTATGCCATCGCCCATTCCCACCCAGCCAAGCAGTGAAAATGCGAAATAGAGGCCGCCAAGGAGCGCGAGCGCACCAACTAACGACCACACATCAAACGATACGCCGCCGATAGTGTACAGCGCTACAGCATACAGTGCACCCAGCACGATAAAGGTGATATTGATACCAAACGGCAATAGTGACCACTTGGCATCGTATACCAGTAGTATAGTTGCTACTACGCACGCTACCAGCCATATCACTAGCGGCACTAACTGCCATACAGACCCTAACGGGTATGGCCAAGCAATGTATGATACGGCAAACACAATAGCTAAGCCCGCCTCGGCTAGCAGCTCGGTAATGCCAATCGGCGCCTTGCAGTACCGGCATTTGCCACCGAGTGAAAGCCAGCTCACCACAGGCAATAAATCATACCAGGCAAGCTGGTGATGGCAATGCAAGCACTCGCTCCTATCACCCGTTACAGGCCGTAATAACCCCCTTAGGCGGCGCAGTTCAGCCTTGTCCACTGGTTCGCCATCACGTTCGTCTATTACCAGCTGGCGGGCACGTAGCCGCCATACTTGCGCCACGGCAAAGCTACCCAGTAGCGCCCCCAGCACGGCAAGTATAGCTATAAGCGGTATATCCATTCATTTATCATACCAGCAGAGGCTAGTATAACAAAAAACTCGCCTTCTTATCGGCGAGTTTTTGTTTGATGAACGAGGTTTATGATGCTTGGCAAACGATTGCGTCGGCGTTTTCCATGCGGATAAGCACGGCGACATTACGGCTAGAGCCATCTACTACGCCGTCACCATTTGTATTACATTTTGAGCCCTTAATGAGGGTGATTTTGTCTTGGGTAATATCTTGAGCGCTGAAGCTATCAGCACCTTCCAAAGTGTAGCCATCTACATTGTCAAGCGTATTGCCAGCTGATCCAGGCTGTGTCACATCCAGGTATGGTGCGAGGTCGGTCACATTGGTGTACTGCTGGTTGCGATGGTTCGTTGCATAGGTGCCAATTGCCGACACTACTTTACCCTGCACTGTCTTGCGCGATTGATCGCGTGCGTTACGGTTTAGTGCTGGTAGCGCGATAAACACCATTAAAAAGATAAGGGCTGCAATCGCCAATACTAATACCACTTCGATAATGGTAAACCCTTTTTGTTTCAACTCCTGCCTGCTCATTTTTGAAATTCCACCTTCCTTAATTAGAGCTTAGTGCTTACGTATTATCATACTACTTACGGCTTATGCATGGCAATACTTTTTTAGTTAATTCCGCCCACCAGGCTATAAATTGGGAACAAAATTGCCCCTACCATGCCACCAGCGAATACTGCAAGTACCACCATCAATATCGGCTCTATCGCTGTTGAGATTGCTTTGATCTCTTCGTCCAGCTCATCTTCGTACACTTGGGCAGTTTTACCCATCATTTCATCGATTTTACCTGATTGCTCACCAATTTTTATCATCTGTGGAACCATCACTAGCACATATTCCTCAGGCTTTAGTGCCACGCTAAGCGCTTTACCGCCCTTTACCTTCTCGGCCGCCCTATCTATACCAGCACTGATTACGCTATTGTTTACGCTTTCACTGCTAATGCGCAGCATATCGAGCATTGCCACCCCTGTAGCTAGGAGGGTTTGTCCAGTACGCGTAAAACGTGCCATGTACAGCTTACGGAACATTCCGCCAAACAACGGCACATTGAGTTTAAATGTATCTTTGAACTTAATACCATTGCCGGTACGTAAATATTGCCGGAAGAAGTATCCCGCAATAAATACCAGTACTATCACCAGCCACCAGAACTGCGTGATAAAGTTCGCTGCTGATATCATTATCGCCGTTAGCATTGGCAGTGTTTTGCCCATATCCTGATATAGTTTATCCACTTGCGGTACCACTGTGAGCAGCATAAATATCATCACACCAAGAATCACCAGCAAGACGATGGCAGGGTATACCATGGCGCCGCGGATTTTGCTCAGCATGGCAGCATCTTTTTCTTTTTGGGTGGCTACGCGCTTAAGGGCGTCGTCCAGCGTACCAGATGCTTCGCCAGCTGCTACCAGTGCCAGCACTACCTTATCAAATACATCGGGGTGCTTGCCGAATGCATCTGAGAGCGTGTGGCCGCCCTCGACTTCGGCAATAATCTCTTCTACCACCTGCTGCATTTTTTTATTCTGCGTTTGCTCAAGCACGGTATGCAAGCTCTGGGCAAGCGGCAGCCCGGCCCCAATAAGCGTCGATAGCTGACGTAAAAATACGATCTTATCTTTAGTAGTAATACGATTCGTCAGCTTGCCAAAGAATGATGTATCTTCATTGATCTCTTTGATATTCAGCGGCATTAACCCCTGCTCTATCAATAGCTTAGCGGCACTGGTCTCGCTCTCGGCTTGCACCATTGAGCTAACGACCTCGTTGTTCGATTTATCCCGCGCCTCGTAGGTAAATTTTTTCACCCGTTACCCCCTCATTAGCCTTTCAAATTCGGTCAGGTCTACTGCAAATTCACGGGCGTTATCGTAGGTAATTGTCCCGGCTTGTACCAGGCTCACTAGCGTACGATCCATTGTTTGCATGCCTTGGTCGGCGCCGGTTTGGATAATGGCATCAAGCTGGTGGCTCTTGCCTTCGCGGATAACATTACGTACCGCAGGGTTGGCGATCAAAATTTCAGCTGCCACTACTCGCCCGCCACCAATTGCTGGCACCAAGCGCTGCGAACAGATTGCCATCAAGATATTCGCCAGCTGCGCGCGGATTTGCGGTTGCTGATGCGGCGGGAACACGTCGATCATACGATCAATCGACTGGGCGGCCGAGTTAGTGTGAAGGGTAGCAAACACCAAGTGTCCAGTTTCAGCGATGGTAATCGCTGCCGAGATCGTCTCTAGGTCGCGCATCTCACCAATCAGTACTACATCCGGGTCTTGACGCAAGCTAGAACGCAAGGCCGCCGAGAATGAATAGGTGTCGTAGTGGACTTCGCGCTGCACTACTACCGAACGCTTTGATTTATGGGTAAACTCAATCGGATCTTCAATAGTAATGATGTGCTGGGCCTTTTCAGTATTGATTTTATCTACCAGTGCGGCAAGCGTGGTTGATTTACCGCTACCTGTCGGCCCCGTTACCAGTACCAAGCCGCGTGGGTAATCGGCAAAGCTCATAACGACCTGCGGCATACCTAGCTCTACTACGGATTTAATCTCATTCGGAATAAGACGCAGTGCAGCTGCGAGGTTACCACGTTCATGAAAGGCATTCACACGGAAGCGCCCCAGCGTGCCAAAGGCAAAGCTGAAGTCGAATTCTTTATCTTTTAGCAAAATTTGCTGCTGATCTTGGTCAAGGATAGCAAACACTAGCGACTCTACCTGCTGCTCATCAAGCGGATTAAATCCTGCGACCGGGGTAAGCGAACCATCAACGCGCAGCATCGGCGGCAATCCTACCTGGATATGGAGGTCAGAGGCACGCTTCTTGACGACCTCTTCTAGCAATACTTCGATTCTTAGATTGTTTTGTGGTTCCATACCCTCTCCCTTTTATGCCGTATCTGATGTTACTCGGTTAACTTCTTCTAATGTCGTAATGCCCTGGAGCGCCTTTAGGTACCCGTCTTGGCGCATCGTGATCATCCCCTGTTCAATCGCTTTCCTTTGTATTTCAGAGCTTGTCGCTCGGCGAACGATTAGCTCGCGAATCTCCTCAGAGATATCCATCACCTCGTAGAGCCCCGCTCGCCCGCTATAGCCACGCGGCGTTGCCGGCGTATCGTGGCCCTTCACTAAAGTATAAGCGGTTTGATTAGCTAATGGCAAGTCCTTATACCCAAGATCGGCTGAAATTTTTGCTACCTCTTCTTTTGTTTTAGGCAGCAAATGCCCGACATTCTCTAATATACTCTTGGTTTCTAGCGGGCTTGACCAATATGCATCGCGCTTTGGCCCCACGCGGCGCACCAAGCGCTGGCCAATAATTGTATTCACGGTACTCGCAATCAAAAACGGCTCAATTTGCATATCTAAGAGCCGCGGTAATACGCCCGCCGCACTGTTTGTGTGCAGCGTACTAAACACTAAGTGGCCAGTAAGCGCCGCTTGCACGCCTAGATTAGCCGTTTCAGCATCGCGCATCTCACCTACCATTACGATGTCAGGGTCTTGACGCAATATAGAGCGCAGGCCGTTTGCAAAAGTCAGCCCCACCTCGGCATTTACCTGAATCTGGTTCACGCCGTCCATTTTGTATTCTACAGGGTCTTCGAGCGTGACGATATTGACGCTATCATCCTTGATTTCCTTAATGAGCGCGTACAGGCTTGTCGACTTACCGCTACCGGTTGGGCCGCTCGTCAGCACCATACCATTCGGGCGCTTCACACCTTTACGGATAGCGCGAAGTGCACGGCCAGCATAGCCCATCTGCTCTAGGTCGAAGGTATTGCCGGTTTTATCAAGCAAGCGAATGACGACCTGCTCGCCCCATACTACCGGACTGATGGCAATACGCAAATCGACTTCTTTGTTGCCCACTTTTACAGCAAACTGGCCGTCTTGCGGTACGCGGTGTTCATCAATTTTGAGGTTAGACAAAATTTTGATGCGACTTACTAACGCCGGCTCAATACTCTTTGGCAGTTGCATCACTTCACGCAGCACGCCATCTATACGGCAACGAATTTTGAGCGCTTTTTCAAGCGGTTCGATATGAATATCGCTGGCACGGGATTTTACGGCATATTCCAAAATGGTACTAAGCGCACGGCTGATTGGCGAATCCTGCACGATTGTCTTGATATCGCTGCTTTCAGCTTTAACGTCCTCCTGTGAGGCTCTTGCCGCTACATCGACGCTACTTAGGTCAGTCTTATACTGATCAAGCACATGGCGCACGCCTGCTTCAGAGGCCATAAATACCTTAAGCGGTCGCTGGATACGATTAGCTAGGTAGTCTACTGCCTGCACGTTATTCGCATCGATCATGGCGACTGCGAGGCGATTTTGCACCTCTGCAAGCGGCACCGCCATAAAGCGCTCTGCTACGTCTGAGGGCAACAGTGATAAAATTGATTGGTCGACAATTGTATTGGTAAGATTAACGTATGGCACACCCGAAACTTGGGCTATACCGTGTGTTAACAGTTCATTATCGATTGCCCCTAGGGATGTCAAGACGCCAAGCAGGGGCTTACTTTCAGTAGCGGCCTGGCTCGTAGCTTGATTAACAACCTCAGCAGTTATCAACCCCTCCTCTTGCAGGAGAGTGATAAGCTTTTGCTGTATGTCGTCAGTCATTAAGGCCATTATGTAGACCTCTACTGTGGCGCTTGGCCACCGCCAATAACTGTTTGAATAGTTGGATTAATCGCATCAGTGTTAAATACTTGCTGGCTCGGCTCATCGACAGTTGCTTCGATTTTTTCGGCAACTTTTACCTTTTGTCCTTTTTCTGGCGGCTTTAAAAAAGTAAGATTATTCGCGATAGCAAATGACACCAGTACCGATACGCTTGCGATCAATATTATCATGGCTATATCAGTCTTTTTCATCGCTTTTTACCCTTCTCCGGTACTGTTACTTCGGTTAGCTGCACTTTTTTTGCAGGCTGGTAGTAGGCCTTGGCCGTTATGCTCGCTTGGTACGATGCATCGCTGCGCTCAAGCGTAAAGCCCTCTATATCTATAATGCGGATACTGCGCTCAAGTCGTAGTAGCATCTCTTTGATAGCTGTCGC
>JBLMYW010000014.1:0-15697 GCA_050258515.1 Acidobacteriota bacterium
CGCCATTTGTCGCGACGGAATGGAAATACCTGTGCTGGGTCGATTATCTTCTGGGCGCATACTAGTACTTATCTGTTATTTAGTATACAATAGGTGGGATGGAATTGATATATTCCACTCATGCTTACCTACTAGCCGCAGTGGTGGAATTGGTAGACACGCCAGACTCAAAATCTTGTGTCCTTCGGGACGTGCCGGTTCAAGTCCGGCCTGCGGTACCAAAATAGCTCCTCTGAAATAGAAGAGCTATTTTTGTTCTGTCAGTAAACTGGCGGTGATGGCCTCTAGTGGCTTGCCGGGCGTCCATAGCAAATAGCTGGCGGCACGCGCAGCGGTGTGGCCACGCCAAACGGCCATAGGGCTATGCCACTTAGCGGTGACCACTTGCCCGTCATGTGCGACAATCAGCGTATCACGGTGCAAGACGACCAGCGTAGCTGGATAGGTTATGGTAAATTTGTGCACCGCTTCTACCAGCTGGAGCAGCTGCATACTAAATGTGAGCATTTTTGGGTAATATACTGCCTGGAATAGCTTTTGCAGCTGGGCAAAGCTGACAATCAGTACGGTACCAGGCCGGTTTACTAGTGCTTCGGCATCGTTTTTTACTAAATCTACCGCGTCGCGAGTGATGATGAGCGGCCCGGTGTATTCACGGATTAGGTCACTATACGTAATGGCAGTTTCGCTGTTGCGGCCGGCATCGCCCGCAAGTAGTACGCCGCTGGCCCAGGTGGTCAGGGCAGCAATTTCGGGTGCAGCCTCGCGCGATAAGCTGCCGCTGGGGTTACAGGCGCCGAATATAACATCGGTCATCGATTTAGGAATCGTATTACGCAGGCAATCTGGCAATAGTACGCGCACTTCCCCTGCCCCGGCCGCGAGCGCCGTAGTGTAGGCTTCGGCCACGCCGGCAAATCCAAGCTTATTGCCACCAATAATACCAAGCCGGCCAGCTCTGCTGCGTTGCTCGGGCTTGTTCCATTCTATATCTGGAAATAGTGGTGTTTGGGCGGTTTGCTGCCGCCAGTAAGGAATATCCATGTATCTAGTGTAGCATTGCCTAAAACGGCTTCGCTGAGTTCAAGATGTAGTGGCCATCGTTCGGGCTCAGGCGGTAAATCATATTTTTACGTTCCACCACGATATCCCAGTTGTTTTTAATTGCCTTTTCGTACAGTTCGGCGGTGGGGTTAAAGGCAATCGGGTGTTCTACTAGCTCAAGCATTCCTGTATCGCCATTGCTGTCGCCCACGCCAACGCTGCCTTTAAGGGTCAAGCCGTGCTCGTCTAGTAGTTTCTTGATAATTTTATCTTTGCCAGTGTGAGTCCTGGTAATATTACCGGTAAAGAACTCGTCGCCACGCTCCCATTCTTGCCCCACCCAGGCGTCAAAGCCGTATTTGCGGGCGAATGGCTCTACCAGCTCTATCTGCGAGCCGCTAATAGCGACCAAAAAGTAGCCTTCGCTTTTGAGCTGCTTTATAAGATCGCGGGTGTATACGTAGACGTTTTCAGCCTTCTTTTTTAGTACGCGCTTGACGGCCTCGTCGTAGTCTACCACCTTTATCTGGGTGGTGAGGGCATCGAAATGCGCTACGACAGTTCGTTCGAATTCTTCGAAAGCGTTCCCATGGAGGCGGTGGCGCCATTCACGGTGTTTGGCCGTTAGTTCGCTCCCCACACTTTCGGGTACTTTACCCATTTTGGTTAGCTCATAGCACACCTCGCGGTGTAGGCCGCTACGAAACAACGTCCCATCTATATCAAATGCGGCAAATTTTTGCTTGGTCATACTGCTACCTAGTATCACCCTCTAGGGGGTAAACAGTCAACCGTAAGGGTTATGATGCTATTTCGATGCTCACCGGGCAATGGTCGCTGCCCATCACATCGGGGTGAATCTGCGGGTTTTTCACCTTACCCGCAATTGCTTTGCTGGCCAGCCAGTAGTCAATGCGCCAGCCAACGTTGCGGGCGCGGGCATTGGCCCAATGGGTCCACCAGGTGTATTGTTCGGTTTTTTCAGGGTGTTCGGCGCGAAAGGTGTCGACAAATCCGGCGTCCAAATAGTCTTGAAACCGTTCACGCTCTTCATTCGTAAAGCCATGTTTGCCAACATTTGGTTTAGGGTTCGCCAGGTCGATTTCTTGGTGTGCGACATTCATATCGCCGCAGTACAGTACTGGTTTGGTGGCTTCGAGCTGCTGTAAATACGCCAGGCAGGCGCGGTCCCAGGCATCGTAGCGCAGGCTCAGCCGCGATAGATCACCCTTGGAATTAGGCGTATAGCAGGTGACAACCCAAAAATTGTCAAACTCAGCGGCGATTATCCTGCCTTCGGCATTGGGGTCGCCGTAGGTATCACCAGTCACGTCGTACGTTTTCACAATGTCTTCAGGAAAGCCGTCAATATACTGGCTCGCCGGTGCTTTAGAAAAGATTGCCGTGCCGCTATAGCCCTTTTTCACCGCGCTAAAAAAATGCTCGTGATACTGCGAAAAATCAATCTCAAACTGTCCGCGTTCGGCCTTGGTTTCTTGTAGGCACAGCACATCAGGGTCGTGCTCTGCTATGAACTTTTGCAGGGCACCTTTTGTGAGCACGGCACGGATGCCATTTACGTTCCAGGAGTATAATTTCATGTATATATTGTAGCAAATGAAAGAGGGCCATCCTTCGCTCGGGGTGGAACGAAGGATGACCCTTAGGGTTGGACAAGCGTCAGAGCTCGGCGCGGGCCATGGCGCGCAGCTTGCTAGCCGCATCCTGGCCGTCGGCCGTGATGACGTAGGCGGACTCGCTGACGCCGGCCAAGGCCTGCATGCTAGAGAGCTCGCTGCCGGTCTCGAAGCTGATGCCGTACACCGGCACCTTGAGACCGCCGACCACCTCGAGCGCCTGCTTGAGCTCCAGGCCGCCCGACTGCATGCCGTCCGACAGCAGGATGATGCGGAACTTGACGTTCTGCCCTGCCGCTTGGAACTGCAGCATCTGGTGGAGCGCAGCGATGATGGCGCTGTTGGTGGCGGTGCCACCATTGGGCCTGAGGTCGTTCACCGCGCCCACGAACCGTGAGTGCTGCTTGTCGTCGAACTTGCCAATCGGCAGGTCCAGTGTGACGTCGCTGGAGTAGCTGACCAGCCCAACGTAGTTGTTGGGGCTGATATAGCTGCTCGCAGCCCGAAGCGCCTTCTTGGCCTGATCCATCTTGGAATTTTCGTCCATGCTGCCCGAGCGGTCAACCACGAACATCGAGACGACCGGCACGCCGGCGTCCTTGTTGTTCTTCCACGCGTCCAGGGCACCGAACAGCTGAGCGGCGCTCAGCTTGCTGTCGGCACCCTTGTAGTCGTTGTACTGGTTGAAGCCGAACTGGCTGGCTGACTCCTGGCCCTCGGCGGAGATGCTGAACTTGCTGAACAGGTTCAGCGCTTCCAGCTTGTCCTTTGAGGGGCCATCGAGCGCGTACAGCGGGCTGTCATGGCGCACACCCACAGGGGTGAACTTCCAGCCCGTTGCCAGTGCCGGCTGTGCCGCAAATGCCTGGGCCTCCATGATCATGGCGTTGGCCAAGCCCTTGGCGGCCACCTTGGACATCTCGTCTGTGGTGGGCGACGTGGGCGGGACCTTTGCCTGGAACTGCCGGTAGGCCTCGACGGCCTTCGGGCTGAGCGGGTTGGTCCCGTCCAGCGCCAGCAGCTCCTGCGTCAGGATGTTCAGGCCGGTCGAGGACTGGTTGGGGTCCGTGTGGGCCAAAACCAGGTCGCCGGCCATGACGGCCTTCACCACGTTCGGCACCGTGACGGCGCCGTACTTCTTGGTGAAGGTGTCGTAGACATCCTGCTTCAGCAGAATACCGGCAGTGTTACCCGCCAGCCGCTTCTCCACCTGCTGGACCTTCACTCCCGATGATTGGATCATCGGGGTCCACAGCTCGTTGGACGGGCTGTAGGCATCGGGGATGTGCTTCCCCGAGGTGATGTAGTCCAGCGCCAGGCCTGATGCGATCGGGCGGATGGAGATGGCGACACGCTTGCCGTTCACGGTGGCGCCGGAGGCGTTGAACTTCCGGGCCATCTGGTCGAGCCAGCGTTCCTGCTTCACGTTCGCCTTCTCGGTGGAGCTGGCGATGGTGACGACGATGTCGCCCTTGCCCTCGACGGAGAGCGGGTACTTGTCGATTGGCGGCAGGTCCTCTGCCGTCGTGTCGACGCCGACCCAGCTGGTGTCTTCGCCGTGCTCCACGGTGCTGTACTGCACCTTGCCGCTGTCGACGTAGGCGCGAACCTGTTCGGCCGCGTCCTTGTAGCTCAGCGTCTTGGCGGGGTCGTTGCCTCCCCCACCGCAGCCGGTGAGCACCAGCATGGCGGCCAGTACGGCCAGCAGTAGTGCCTTGAACGGATTCTTCATCAGAACACCTTCTTCTTGTTGGTTGCGTCCAGCCGCACGATGAGCTGCTGGATCTCCTGGGTTGCGGTGGTGATGTAGGTATCACCATCGAACGTGGCTGCCGTCAAGGCTGCCTTGTCCGACAAGTTGCGGGCCGCGTTGACCCGTTCCTCGTTCTTGCCGTTGACCTGCCGGATGGCATCGGCCAGCGGCTTGATGGGTGCCTGGCTGTCCCCCTTGCGGGCGAAGGCCATGTACACGACCTTGTTCAGGTCGCGCGACGTCTCTTCAATGACTCGCTCCAGCAACAGCTGGAACTTGCCATATTCGAACTGGGCGTCGCCCTGCGCGAGCAGGCCGGGGTTGACCCCGAAGATCTGGCCGATGTTGGACAGATGCTGCTGGAGGAGCCGAAGCTGCTCCAGGCTGGTGCCGATCGGATCGGCAACCTCGGGGTATTCCTCGGCTACGTGCTCAAGGTGTTCCCGGATGACATCCGGGTCGCCTTCGTCGCGGCTGGGTAGCTGGTAGGCCATGCGGCGTTCCAGCTTTTGGGTCGCGCGGCGATCGCTCATGATTTGGCGCGCCGTCCAGGCGGCGCCTGCAGCACCGGCCAGCGCGACTGCACTACCAGTGATGAGGTACACCATCCCAATGACGTTGGCGGCGTGGACGCCCTGGCCGGCCACTAGTGCCAGCCGGGTTGCCCCCGGCAGCACGAATAGCAGCACGGCTGCCAGCACGAACGCCACCACGCTGGCGATCATGACGAGCATGCGCGTGCGAGGTGATTGCTTGTCCATTGGTACCTCCTTGATTGTTCGGCCTGGCTGGCCTCGGACTTAATGCGCGAAACAAGCGTAAGCCGAACAAATAGGCGTGGTACACACTAAAAAGGTACGAGGCGGAAGTTGGTTCCGTCCGTTATTCAATTATAGCAAAAAATGTATATTTTGTCAATTATATATTATCGCACAAAATGAAGAGGGTCGCCTCTCCACGCTCTGCAATAGAGCGGGAGGGACGACCCTGAGAAATCACCTTCCTTTCTACTAGCGCTTCTCAAGCTCGTCGAGGAACACCTCGATGCACTTGCGCAGCTCTGCCTTGTCCAGCTTCGTGGCGTCACCGCACTCGAGCTTGGTTTCGGGCTGGTTGGTCGTGGGGTCGGTCGACTTGTCGATGCTGATCACCTTGACCAGCACGCCGCTGTTCGTAGCGACATCGATTCGGTAGACCACGCGGCCGCCGCGTTCGGCGAAAGCCTGCCACAGCCCGCTCGAAGCGGGCAAGAACTCGGTCAGCGTGCCGGAAGGATTTCCGGTGAAAAACGCAGCCTGCTTCACGTTGACGGCATCGATCGTGGTGTTGTAGAGGCGATCGAGATCGACCGCTCGGCTATCACCTGGAGCGAAGAAGTACAGCTGGTTGCTGTTCAACTCGCCCACCTTGGCGACGTCGGCCGACACCACGTTGTAGCCGATGATCTGCTGGCTGTCGCCCTTATTGGGCCGCAGCGGAGTCACCCAGTACATGTGGCCATCCACCTTGCTCTTCAGTAAGTATTCGGACGGGTTGCCTGTCTGGCTGGCGACGGTCGAGGTTTCGGTGCCGAAGCCGGTGTTCCAGTTGGCCAGGATGCCAGCAGCGTAGTCAAACATGTTGCGCTGCTGGGCGACCAGTGTACTGGGGTAGACCGGGCCACTGAACTGACCTTGAGCCACCTCGGTGACCAGCTCGGTGACGGCTTCGCCGCTCGGGCTGCCCTTCACCGTGATCGCCCCGCCGAAGCGAGGCGCACGGATCTGGCCGTACCCCACCCGGATAGTGGTCGGAACCACGATGCTCGGCACGCCATCTTTGCACTCGCCCCAGACATCGTTCATGTCGAAGAGGCGATCGGGGTAGCGGCTGACGATCAGGTCGGCGAGGTTCGTGCTCCACATGCCGTTGAAGGCGTAGCGGAGCTCGTTCGCCCCATCGAAGCGGCAGCTCTGGACGTCATTGCTGACGCCGTCCCAACTGGTCACGCTCGCGATGGACTTGTAGTTCTGACCGTCACGGATGGCCGTCCATCGTCCGTCGGAGTGGTAGGACAGGGTCTCGCCGAGTAGCGTCGAGTTCGTGTCCGAGTCGCCTGAGCGACGCATGACGATCTCTGCGCCCTTGGCCGATGACGGCCTGGTCTCCCACTGAAGGTTGATTTTGGCCTGCTTGATGGTCGTCGTGTACCCGCGCACGTCGGTGCGCATGGTTGTGTCGTCCACCTTCTGGGCCTTGTTGATCAGCTCCGTCATTGCTGGCGGAGCGTTCTTGAAGTCCTCGACGGTCACCACGGTGCCCGCCGACATGCTTGCCGCGGGCATCATGTTGTTGAGCCACATCGGGAAGATGGTGGCATTCACAATCGCAGTGACGCCACCGAGGACGCAGACGATGATCCACCATCCTTTGTCGGTGGCTCTGAACGTGGCGTAGCCGATGATGGCAACGATGACGCCGAACACGATGTAGGCGAACCATGACGCCTGGAAGACGTTCCACCCGTTCGGGAAGAACGTTTCCAAGATCGAGAACTGCCAGACCGACTGCCAGAACCGGGCGTCGGTGTCCCACATGTGGCCGAAGAAGAACCAGCAGATGCCCCACACGATGCCGATGCCGACGATGAAGAGGGTAATCCTGCTCCAGTATTCCTTGAAGAACGAGAGCATGTGAGTGCCTTTCTGTTGCACTAGTAGATGAATTGTGATGTCCATGCAAACCGGATGGTTAGCACATATTATGTATTATAGCAAAAAATTGTATAAAAGTCAATATAATTGCGACGACTTACATCAGAAAGTGTTTTACATCCTAACTATCAAAGCGGTTTTTATTGGTCTTTTAGGCTTTATTATGTATAATACGTAGCGATGCAAAATCCCATTCCCAAGTTAGTGACATTTGACGGCGAGGCGCGTAGCGGCAAAGGCACCGTCGTCGGGATGGTAAAAGACTATTTACGCGACGAGCTAAGCAAAAAAGTAATGCTGATTGACCGAGGCCAGACGTTCCGCGTACTGGTGGTAGCGGCTACCCGTGCTGGCGTGGACGTCGATGACCCTGAAGCGCTAGACGCGTTTTTATCGAGCGAAGAAAATATCGCTGCTTGCGTGCAGTTCGTTAAAGACGTGTACCATATGGGTAAAGACGAGCGCGACAGCCTGCTATACACCAACGAAGTGGGTGAAAACAGCGCTAAGGTGGGTGCCCGCCCTGCCAGCCAGGAATTTGTAAAAAGCCTGACGAAAAAGTGGCTGCACGATGCCGGCAATGAAGGCTACGAAGTGGTGCTGATAGATGGCCGCGCCCTAGAGGCGATAGCCCGCGAAATGCACGCCGAAAACCTATGCGACTATCGCCTGGGCCTCTATTTCGTGTGCGACGATGTAATGGGCGCCCGCCGCACGCTCGGCTACGCGGCTACCCAGTATGAGGATTTGACTGACGAGCAAAGGCAAGAAGTCGATGCTTTGGTGGAGCAAATATACACCCGCAACCACCGCGACCATGTACGTGAGGTTGAGCCGCTTGTGCTACCTGCTGATGCGCCAATATGCCGCCTGCCCGGTGGTATTAATGATGACCAAATTGACCCAGAACGCCCAATGGTAGTGGTAGATACGAGTGCTGATATGACGAAGCACGAAATGTCGATGCCAGTTGCTGAGCTGGTGGCTCGCTATATAGCATAGTAAAATTAAAAACCCCCAAAAGGGGGTGTGGGTGGCAGACTGGAGCGAGGGAATCCCCTAGCAGGCAATTTGCCTTGCTAGGGGATCCTGTAGTAGGGGGTCAGACGACCTGGGTGGGGCTGAAGCGCCACGTCCAACCGTTGTTCTTCCACTTCTTCAAGACGATGGTGTCCCCGAGTTTGAGCTCGGAGCACTTCACCGTCTCGCCGTCTTCGCACACTACGGCTTTATCGTATGAAACGGTGTTGAACGACATACGATAGACCATGGCGTTGCCTTCGTAGGTCTGGGTTACCGTGGTGACCTGCATCCTGTCAGAGACAGGCACCTTGTTGCGCTCCACGAGTTGCCCGTTGAGCCAGAACGCCAGAAGTGCCGCTAGAGGTGATGGCGCGGCCGATCGCAAAGACGATCGCCCATTATATTGCATAATATTGTAGTGCTGTGCCATCAGCTAATATCGTTTTTTAGACATATGAATACTCACATTGGCCACTCTTCCTAATGAAACTAGTGCGAGATGTCCGAACATCCTATCTGAATCGCCCGACACGTATACGTATAGCTCAGACTTTACACCCAGGGTATTAGTTTGGTCGATGAAGTTTCTAGTCCCTTCGTAGTCCCCTACAAGGCTATCTGTGTGAAATGATGCGCTTAGCACGGTATCTTCACTAATTGTTTTATCTTGTTCACCGATCTTTACCGTGTCTTTAAGAATGTTTACGAGGCCGTTTCTTATGCCTTTCACCGGCAAGATAGAAGCTCGTAGCTGTCGGCGCTTAACGTATGCGTCGAGCATAGACGCTGCATCTGATTGAAGCTCGAATGCCGTAATGTCTCCATGCCCAATTGCTTCGTTTTCCCTCAAGTATATCTCGTTACGTCGTCGAGTTTCTTCGGTCATATTACGTAATATTTTTGCTAGACCTGCTGTCGAGACAGCAATAGGGTTTGCGGGGTCTCCTAAATGTATTCGCCGTAAGCTTAGCCCATTACCCCTCTCTACGACTACGCGCGCTAGAGCCAGTGCTATTGTTGCTCCAAATGACTCTCCATGTATCTCAATTGGCTCATTTTTTAACGATAGTAGATCGGCTAGTGCTGTAAATTGTTTTTGGGCAAGTGGAATAAAGTTGCCGTTCATAGCTTCGAGTGTCTCGTACGCGGTTTGGCGCACCGATTCAGTATAATATTTGATGTCGGCTGAGTAATCTACTGTGCCCCCACTTTGCATTGGGATCCCGGAAACGCCTGGCAATTCAGCTATAGCAATCCGGGAGTTAGACTGCGCAGCCTCTATGGCAGATCTACGTAATAATAGCGGGTCAAGCCTATAGTTAATTGAAGCACTTTTTAGTATCGTTGGGTCGTCAAACGACCTCCGGGCGTCGACCACGAGAATATTATGGGTTGTTCCATCCTGATGCGTATACCTATGGACTTGCGAGACCGGCTCATAGATAGAATAACCAAGTTCTTCGCCTGAGGCGCCTCGCCAGTTTCTGTAGTCTATGGGTACGATTTCGCACATCTACTTAGCAATCCGGCAAAAGCCTAAACTATTTTTTTACAGATATCTACGACTACTTCGGCGCTGTTTTCCCACGTGTAGCGGGCGGCGTTTTGGCGGCCACGGGCGATATATTCTTGGCTGGTGCTAGGGTCGGCAAATCGTTGTATGGCCTCGGCGCATTCTTTGGGGCTATCTGGATTAAAATACAGTACGCTGCCCTGCCCGATTTCGCGGAAGATTGGCGTGTCGCTGGCGGCAAATGGCACGCCGGCCTGCTGCGCCTCGATAAGCGGCAAGCCAAAGCCTTCTAGCCTACTGGCGCTGACGGCGCAGCGAGCGTTCCGTAAGGCTTCTTTATATTGTTCATCGGTGGCACCATCGTACAGTACTACCCGCTCGGTGACTCGCCTATCCGCAATATACTTCTCTATCTCTGGCCGACGTGCCGGCGGTAATTTGCCGCATAGGTGCAGCGTAACTTCCGGCAGATATTCCAGCGCATCAATCAGACACTCGACGTTTTTATAGGGAGTGAATGCGCCCATGAATACTACGCTGTTTGATGTATGGTGATCGCGCGGTGTTGTATCTAAAAACGCTTCGCCTACGGCGTTAGAAACAGTAATTACCTCGCGTTTTGTTGCCTTGGCGTCAAGCAGTTCTTGCCGAGCGGTGGCGCTAACGGTGGCCGCTGTATCGGCTTTATTGAGCTGCCAGCGCATTGGCCAGTAGGTGAGGTGGAATAGCCGCCAGCCCAGGCGGATGTGCCACGGCAGCCACTGCGGCGGCGTGCGATGGGTAAAATAGATCATATCGTGGATGGTAAGCACCAGCTTGAACTTTTTGCCCAGAGTACCTACGGTGAAAAATGGCGAATACAGTAATTCGTAGCCAGACCTATTTACAGTGTGCGCTAGGGTAAAAAATTCCTTTAGCGCGTCATTCGGATCGTTTGCCCACACCACCTCGCCTGCTGGCAGTTTATCCACCTGGCGCTGATCGTATACGAGCCACGCCACCTCTAGCCCCGGCTGCTGGGCGAGCGCATGCGCCAGCTCGTGGCTATAACGGCTGACGCCATCGAAGCGGTTTTCTACCAGTATCCAGCGTGCGTCGTAAAGGATTTTCATGGCCCTAGCGGCTAGGCGGCAGCTTTTTCTAGCCGAATGATACGCGTTTCGTGATTGTCAAGCACAGCTCCCTGTGAAGCGGATTCGTCGCTAACTGCCTGGAGAATTTCGTTTTGTAGTTCTTGGGCTTCATCAAACCGTTGCTCAAGCCTTGCAAACTTCTTGTCTTGCTCTTTCATGGCAGCGTTCATCACAGCTTCCATTAGCTGCTTGATATCTTCTAGGTCTTCACGCGTTAAGCTCATATACGTATTTTAGCATGGTACAATGGTACATATGAAAATTCTTATCGCGTCCGACCTGCACTGGCCGGTGCTAAACGGTGTTGCCACCTTTAGCCGCAACCTTGCCTTGGGGTTAGCGGCGCGCGGCCACGAAGTTATCGTGATTGCGCCTAGCCAGGACGGCAAGAAATCTATTGAGGTAGATGGCGACTATACAATTTACCGGGTACGCTCCACCATATTTCCTTTTTACCAGAATTTCCGTATCTCCCCTACCCCTCAGCTAGAGGTGCGTAAAATCATCCAGGAGTTTCAGCCCGATATCATCCATATCCAGATGCTGATGTGGATTGGCCAGGCAGCAATGTATTTTGGCCGGCGCTATAGTATACCGGTAGTCACCACTAGCCATGCTATGGCAGATAACTTGCTTGATAATTTGCGCAAAATGGAAGCATTGTCACGTCCGGTGGCCTACATGCTGAGCGATTATGGCCGTCGCTTTCACTCAAGAGCCGATGTGATTACATCCCCGACAAAATCTGGCCTAAAGAGCTTTGGTAAACATGTCGATAAGGTAACGGCACCAATTAAAATTATTAGTAACGGCGTTAATTTAAGCGAATATACGCCAGCTAAGCCAGATCCAGCTATTTACGAAAAGTATGGCTTGCCAACTGATAAGCCGATAGTGACCTATATTGGCCGCGTGGACGCCGAAAAACACCTATCGGTACTGGTAGATGCGTTCCGTACCGTCTTAGAGCAAGTAGATGCACATCTGCTGATTGTTGGTGCGGGGATTGACCTAGAGCTGCTGGTTGATTTAGCCGATGAATATGGCATTGCTGACCGCGTAACCTTCACCGGCCGCGTGAGTGATGAAGATAAGCTGCTACTCGAGCATGTAGGTGCACTGTATGCTATTCCTTCGCCCGCCGAGCTGCAGAGTATCGCTACACTCGAGGCGATGGCCTGTGGCAAGCCGGTAGTGGCCGTGGATGCTGGTGCACTAGGCGAGCTGTGCCATGATGGTAAAAATGGCTACCTGTTTGAGCTGGATGATGCTGATGGAATGGCCGACGGTATTATTAAAATCGTGAAGAATAAGCGCTTGCAGGCCAAATTTGGCAAAGAATCACTAAAAATTGCCGCTAAACACGACCTGAATACGACGCTAAAGCAATTTGAAAACCTGTATAAAAAGACAATTCGCGATAAAAAGAAAGAAATCGCCAAACGCCCACCTACCTGGCGTGACAAAATCCTGGAGAGCGACCTGCTTGAATACCTACGCGCCGCGCGCGAGGTGGATGACGATGAGTTGAAGAACTTGTCGGATGATGAGTTGAAGAAGTTATAGGCACTCTTCTTCTTTTTCAAAAGAAGCAAAACGAGTTCTCTTGCGTAGAACCAGCGCCCTCTTTCTTTAAAAGAAAGAGGCAAAGAATGTTCTTTTTTGCGATAAAAGAACCAAAAGATCGCCCGAAGATTATATAAACGCATTCATTCCAGCCTTCACACAATATGCTCCCTCCTGGTCAAAAAACAACGCCCTAAAGGGCGGTTCGTCATAACATCTCTTTTATTGATGACGAACAGAGTTTTTTGAATGATTCCAGGATGGAGGGCTACTTGCTATCCGGGGTTGTTAAAAAACGCATCTAAGTAACATATTAGGTTGTGTAATATCCCCCGCAGAGTAATTCGAAAAACTCTGTCAAAAATCCGTAATTAAAAGATATTATTTTTGACCGACCAACGGGAGTTGTTTTTCGACTGTGGGGGATGGCGGTAATCTTTTGGTTCTTTTAGCTAAAAGAACATTATTACTTCATCATCCGCGCATGCTCGCGGTCAATATCGCGCGCTTTGATAGTTTGGCGCTTATCGTAGTGCTTTTTACCCTTGCCTAGGGCAATGACGATTTTGATGTAACGGCCGCGGGTGAGCAATTTGGTCGGCACGATGGTCATGCCCTGCTTTTTATTGGCAGCCAGCATGGCTAATTGTTTTTTGTTTACCAGCAGTTTTCGGGGTTCGGTATCTACGGTGCGGGCACCCGGTTTGCCACGCTCGTTCAATTTTAGGCTGAAGCTGGCATTGTTGAGCCAAAGCTCCCCTGCCCTAATGGTGACGTAACTGCCCTTCAGCTGAATATGCCCGTCGCGGGCGGCGCGGGTTTCGAGGCCAGTTAGTACCAGGCCGGCCACCAGTTCGTCGCCAAGTTCGTAATCAAAGCGAGCCCGGCGGTTGACAATCGGGGCGGCTGCTTTAGATTTTGGCGATTTTTTCTTGGCCATACTAGGGTATATTGTACCAGATATAAAAAAGCTCACCTACTAAGGTGAGTGTTGATGGCTCCGTTGCCGCCCCATCATGGGGCGGCAACGGAGCGCAGGCAGACCTACTCGTCGGTCGCGGCGGCAGGCCGCTGCGCGATCAGATCGGCGATGAGCTCGGACATGCCTTGGTCGAATGCGCCCATCTGGCCGACCTCGATCACCGGGATGCCCAGCTCGGCGAACATCGCCAGCGTTTCTGCGACGTCGCTGGTATGCGGATCATCGCTGAACCTTGCCGACATGGTGCCGAGTGGGCTGTCGTCAGCGGCGAGCTGCGCCATTGCGGACTCCAGCGCCAGCATGGCCATGGCGAATGGATCGCCGATGATCTGGCTGGCGGCACAGAGCACGCCTGCGATCTCACCCAGCTCCTTCGAGAGGATCTGCTCCAGCTCGTCTCGCAGCTGTCCCCGGTCTTGGTAGTAGTCTGCGAGGGGTGGCTCATGCAGGTGTCCCAGGATGTGCGGCCCTGGCGTCCACGTGAGCGTCCCGTAGTTGGGATCGGTCACCTGGAAGGTGAGCGTGGTAGGTGCATCGGCCATGATGTGTCTCCTTAAGACTAGTAGGTGGCCTTACTTCATCATTATAGCAATTTAGTGCGCATAAGTCAATAGTATGGTGCTGGACATGGTACAATGAATAGATATGATCGCCGATATAACCATCACCGAAAAATCGTTTGGCCCCAAAGTGCTGATGACTGGGGTGAAATTTAGTATCGACGATGGCGAGAAGGTCGGCGTGGTGGGCCGTAATGGCGTGGGCAAGTCTACCTTATTTGGCATAGTGGCGGGTACCGACAAAGATTTTACTGGTGATGTGATTTTTCGCAAAGGGGTAACGGTGGTGGCGACCGCGCAGGAACATCACGGTATTGGCGAGCAAACCGTGATGGAATATGTGCTGGCAGGCTTGCCGGAATATGCCGAGCTGCATCACATTATTACCACTTACCCGGAAACAATGGGCGACGATATGCGTAAGATCGAGGAATATTCGGCGGCGCTGGATAGGTTCGGCCAAAAAGGCTTTTACCAAGTAGAAGAGCTGGTAGCCGAGGAGCTGAAGAACTTTCAGCTGGAAGGCTTTGGCGAGCGCAGAATCAGTACACTGAGTGGTGGGCAGAAGCGCCTGATAGAAGTGGTAAAAATTATGCACAGCGATGCGCACCTGGCGCTCGTGGACGAACCGACCAACCATATGGACTACGTGGCCAAGCAGCAGTTTATTGACTGGATGAAGCACGCCGGGCAGGCAATGCTGGTGATTACTCATGATCGTGATGTTTTGGCCGAGGTAGACAGGATTGTGGAACTAAAGGACGGCGGCAGCGTAAGCTACAAAGGCAACTACGATGCGTACCTGCGCCAAAATGCCGAGCGCACCAGTGTGGGCATGAATGATTTTGAGATGATCGAAAAGCGGATGGTAAACCTAAAGCAAAAGATACTGGATTACCAACGCTTGAAGGAAAAATCGCGCAACCCTGGTACTATCCAAAAGTTTAAGCGGCTCGAGTACCAATCGCGTGAAGAGCTGGCCGAGCTAGAGAAGATTGAAAAGCCGACCTTTTGGATTGATAAAGATTCGGTGGGCGCGCTGGACTACCGGGCGGCCGGACGGTACGAAAAGTTCAAAACGAAGAATATCCGCATGAGCCTACGGAACGATGAATCGCGCTCTAGACACGTGCTGGTAAGTGCGCGCGGGCTTAGCCTAGGCTACGATACACCATTGTTTGAGGGCGTGGATATTGACCTGCGCGAGGGCGAAGCGGTGGAGCTGCGCGGGCGGAATGGCGCGGGTAAATCAACGATTATTAAAGCCCTATTATCTCCGCACCGCTTGCTCGCGACCGTTTCTTCATCGGGGCATGTCTCCGGCAGCGCCGAAGACGGGGTTAGCCCCTCTGAAGAAAGGTCGCTCCCGTCGGTGCTGGCTGGCCCTGTGCTTTTGGATGGCGAGCTAAGGCTCGACCCGCAGGTACGCGTAGGTGTGTACGAGCAAGAGGTATCACCAACGTATTTTGACCTAAAACTGCACGATGCAATCGAGCGCGTATATATGGACAAAGGGCTAACAATCAATGAAACCAAGATCCGCCAGCTAATGAGCGACTACTTATTTACCGAAGGCGATGGTCAGGTGCCAGTGAAGCGCCTCAGCGGCGGGCAGAAGGCGCGGCTGCAAATTATTGCCATGCTAGCCAACGACCCGCAGTTGCTGATACTAGATGAGCCGACTAATCACCTGGACTTACCGAGTATTGAAGAGCTAGAAACAGCGCTAGAAAAATACACCGGTGCCATACTGTACGTTAGCCACGATAACTACTTCCGCCAAAAAATCGGTG
>JBLMYW010000015.1:0-8976 GCA_050258515.1 Acidobacteriota bacterium
TCAGTACATCCGCACCTATTTGCCTACAGACTTCGCCCTTGGTACGCTTTACCGCCTGCTTATCTGCCGTAATATAGTTAGTATGCTCCACGGTCATAAAGCAGCCCTTGAAATATCTATCATAGTACGTGTCGCCTGCTCCATCGTACTAGATCTCCCAGTGATTAAATGTAGCTCATGGGTGCCAGCAAGACGCCGTATCGCTTCGATGGTACTTCGGCTTGGTGCAATCTCTAAATGCTCTAGCATTAGGAACCGTTCGCTAAACCGCTCTATTACCTCTTGAAATGTAGTCACACCAAACTTGTCTGGATCTATATCTGTTGCATAAAAGTTTGTTTCGTCTAAACTTGTACCGTACTTTTGATTGTAGAATTGTAATAGATCTTGAGCTGTGTCTACCAATACATCATCACAATCTATCGCTATAATACGCCTTTTCACTACAAACCTCTTAAATACTCTGCGAGGCTACCCAGCGCCACTTTTTCTTCGCGCTCACGAGTACGCACGCTTACTTCACGCGCCTCTTTGTCTTTTGGCCCGACTATTAATTGAACTGGTATTTTCATGGCCGCGGCCTCACGAATCTTCTTGCCCAGAGATTCGTTTCGATCATCTGTTGTAAATCGCACTTCATTGTATTTTATCGGTTTCATTAAAACTACCCCTGATAAAATAGTTGTAATTTCTTCAACATAGTCGAGAACTGCGTCGTTAATCGTAAGGATGCGTACCTGCTCAGGAGCCGCCCAGAATGGAAACCAGCCGGCAGTGTGCTCAATAAATACGCTCATAAAGCGCTCAATACTACCAAGTAAGGCACAGTGAATCATGATAGGTCGCTGTTTCACGCCTTCTTCGTTCGTATACTCAAGGCCAAATCGCTCAGGCATTGCGTAGTCTAGCTGTACTGTGGCAAGTTGCCACTTACGGCCAATTGCGTCTGTTGCCATGAAGTCCATTTTCGGCCCATAGATGGCCGCCTCACCGACCCCAATCTCATATTCAAGCTCAAACTGATCAGCAAGTTTATGAATCGCACCTTCGGCAGAATCCCACATTTCTTTTGTTCCAAGGTAATTATCTGCATCATCACGGAATGATAGTCGCAGTGAAAGCTTCATTCCTACAAGTTCATATAGGCTTTGAGCACTTTCGATGAGCTCGGAGAAAATCCGCCCAACTTGATCGTTAGTACAAAATACGTGCGAGTCATCTTGGGTAATTGCTCGTACCCTACTGAGCCCGCCTAGTTCGCCGCTCTTTTCATCGCGATACACCGCAGTGGTTTCCATGAGTTTTATTGGAAGATCGCGGTAGCTCCTTGGTTGCCCCGCATAAATTTGAGTATGGTGTGGACAGTTTACAGGTTTTAACGCCAATTCGTCACCTGACTCACTAGACGTAAAGCGTAAAAGCTCTGGGAATTTCTCAAAATGCCCTGAAACTTTATATGTATCGAGTTTCGCAATTGTTGGAATCCATACCCGTTGGTAGCCTCTGTCTGCACGATAGCTTTGTGCTAAATCGTTAAGCTTTTCGCGCAAAATAGTTCCGCGAGGTGTAAATAAGGGTAAACCTGCGCCAATCAATGTTGATGACGTAAAGAGGTCAAGCTCTTTGCCAAGCTTGCGGTGGTCGCGAGCCTTAGCCTCTTCGAGCATCTTTAGATGAGCGTCAAGTTCCTCCCCCGTTGCAAATGCTACACCGTAGAGGCGCTGCATCTGGGCGTTCTTTTCATTCCCACGCCAATACGCGCCGGCAACGCGCATCAGCTTAAACGCACCCACTTTCCCGGTACTCTCGGCATGCGGGCCGCGGCAGAGGTCAGTAAAGTCGCCATCGGTATAAAATGATACGTTTTCGATGGCTGCATCACCTTCAGCAGCCAAGCCAAGCTCGGCGCTATCCAGATCTTTTGCAATCGTTGTACCGGTGCGTTTCAGGTCATTTAGCAACTCTTCTTTGTATGGCTGCTTGGCTTCCCTAGCCCAGTCAATCGCTTCATCCACTGCCTTTTCGCTGCGTTCAAATGGGAAATCCCGATTGATAATACCGCGCATTTCTTTCTCGATGCGCTTGAAATCGGCTTCGGAAATCTTGGTTTCACCTAGGTCGATATCATAATAAAACCCATTTTCTACTACCGGCCCTACACCAAATTTAGCCTCTGGCCAGAGGTGCTGCACTGCCTGCGCGGTAATGTGTGCCAGGCTATGGCGCATTGCATATAGTTGTTCTTCGTTCATAAGTATTGCCTCCTTATAAAAATATAAAAGCACGCCGCTAATCTATCTACGTGCGTGCCTCGGTTCTGGATAGTCCAGAAGGTTCCACCTTGGCTATTACTCTTACCCCTAGCGGTTTACGTGAGCCAGCGATCGCCTACACGGAACTCGAGAGATGGTTAGGCTCTGTCGTCATTCATTATTAAGCATACCGCTTCCCTGTTATTATTGCAATACCACCCCTGTTTTGTTATCATAGGGTAAGCATAAAAATCCTAAAAACGAGACGAATGTCGAGCTTTAGGGGTTGGAGATGTAGTCTTGAATTCATTTCAAGATAAATCGGAAGGGTGAACCCTTCCTGGGCATGGGCGATTAGCTCATTTGGCTAGAGCGCCACATTGACGTTGTGGAGGTGATAGGTTCGAATCCTATATCGCCCACCATAGTAAAAACCGGTCTATAATGACCGGTTTTTACTCTATGTGCGTATGCTACAATAGCAAACATGAAAAAGCTATACTTTGTTCGCCATGGAGAAAGCGAGGCAAATGCTCTTGGTATATGTGCCGGACATACCGATGTAGCGCTGACCCGGGAAGGCTTGGAGCAGGCTCGTCAAGCTGGCCACGACTTACTAGAATCGGGGCAAACCATTGATTTGATTGTATCTTCCCCTCTTAAACGAGCCCTGACTACTGCCCAAGAAATTGCCCGGTATATTGGATATCCTGAAGAAAATATCGTCTTGCAACGAGACGCTATGGAGCGCTTTCGCGGTGATTTAGAAGGTAGGCCCTCATGGGAGCAAGATGGTATGACCGACGAAGAGTTTGCCGCCCATGGTGCTGAAAGTGAAGCCGAGCTACTGGTACGGGCTGAGCGTTTGCGAGATTTCGTGACTAATCGCCCTGAACAGTCAATTCTTATCGTTTCGCATAATCAATTTGGCCGTTTGTTTATCGCCCATGCCAAAGGTATGACATGGCAGCAAATAGATAGCCTCCCTAACGCGCACGTTTTCCCTATTGAGTTTTCGAATCTATAGTACACCCGGTATTGAGTAGGCTAATCCACCTCTGTTATTTTAGGCTTGCCCACACGTAGTAAAAGTTTTCCACGCATATTTTGTATTAATTTTACAGACATAACCCGTGTGGTGATATAAGCTACGCGGCCTATAGTACTTGACTTTTTATAATTCTTATGCTAATATGTATACATGAGTAAAAATACATCTCATACCACTACCAAAACCCATGGTAACTCAGTACTAGAACGCTTTGATCTTGCGTTTGAATATAACGTTACCTGGGCTGAAGAAAAGAAGTCAATAAAAGAACGCTCTAGCTAGTTGCTAGGCGTCCTTATAATCCGCAACTCTTTGAACCCAATAGCCGAGAGTGCTTAGATTACTTCTAAGCACTCTTCTTTTTCTTTTTGCTTGCCTCTTTGGCGCGAGCGCGCGAGGCCAGCGTGGCCTTATCAGTAACATCGAATTTATCGAGGTATTTGCCAAATAGTAGATGGGTCTGTGCATTAAGCGATGCAATGGCATTATAGCAAATGGACGTAACTGGCATAAGCACCCACTGCACCACCATTAGTATAGTGCGGTGCTTTTTATATCGCTGAGGGCGCGGTGGCAGCATTTTCAGCATCAAGAATATTGTAATAAACAAGCCAATAAGCGCGACCTGCTGAATACTACTTACCACTATAGGGAGTTGGTGCGCAGTAATATTGCGCGATGCCTCGGGATTAATAATCAGCGGCACCCAGCCACCAAACGCGATGAGTATCGCCATAGTAGCTAACGTAATATGACTATCAATAAGGCGAATAAAGCGAGCTAGGCCCTCAAAAAACGGTACATTGCGAACACGAGTAAATAACCGGGTGGCCACGTACGGAATATCGGATGCACCATACGCCCAGCGTCGCAGCTGTTTAAATTGCGTAACAAGTGTTTGCTTATAGGTATCGGCCATTACGGCATCCTGATATATAGGGACATGGATAGGCAGTACGCTGTAGTTACCGCCAAAATAAAAGTAGCTGCGCCAATACTGATGTCCATCCTCTACGATGCTTCGCTTGCTCCAAAAGTCCATTTCTACCAAGGCATCGAGTGGTTGGCTATGCGCGGCAAAGTTGCGGAGTGTATGCGGGCGCATACTACTGATAATTGTCCAAAAGGAATTACCAGTAGCAATCACTCGCATAGGAGCAGGAGCATCCCAGATATTACCAAAATACAGCGCAACCGGCTGGTACGACAAGTGCTTGCGGTCAGCCTGTACAATATATTCATAGGCCACGTAATCAAAATAGGTTGGATGTGGCCGGTTGTCGCTATCGAGTGTCGTTACAATAACGTTACTGTAACTAATATGCTGGGTATCGCACCACTCTTGTAGCTTGTAACCTGCAAAGGTAATATTAGGCCCCTTGCCCACTACTTCATCGGGCAAATTGCTAGGGTGCTTTACAATTTGGAACGCCCGGAAGGTATCTGCGTACTCGGCCTGAAGGCGCTTAGCAGTCGCTTCCATATCTGCCCCACCCCGCTCTTCGTAGGCAAGAAAAATGATAGTTTGCTCATTAGTATTGCTCGAATTTTTAACTGATTCTATCGTTGGCTGCAGCACATCATATGCTTCGTTATACGCAGCAATTATAACCGCATGGTAGAGCTCTGAAGGTTTAGGGTACTCACCGTCTTGGGCGGCAGCAATCAGCCGCAAATTCTCTTTGTGGTCAGGGTAGCCGAACCCCGATGACTTGCTATGTTCGATATGCGCGTAGCTTTCGACTGGAGATTCAAGCTGCAGCAGCCTATCGTGCCAATCAACCCGGCCGGCGCCCACCAGCCTACTGTGGCCACGTATCGTGTGATACGCGATAATAATTGATTTAATAAACATAGTAATGATTAGTAGCAGCAGGTAAACAGCCGCCCACAGCGGATTAATTATCGATAGCACTATAAGCAAAATGAGCATTCCGTAGCTAAGCAGCGCCGGAAGTATTTCGAAAAAGCGATAGAGCCGAGTACGCTTGCCAAGAGGCAACTCGAGGTTGATCATGTTGCGTTACCGAGCCCAATTATTGCCATTGTGTAAACAAACGCCACGACTAAAATGGTGATCCCCATCCACCCCACTAGCAAGGCAGTTTGGCGACGCTCAATGGCGTACAGCTTTACCATCAGTGCCGCATGCGTAATGACTACCAACGGGCCGAATAACACAAAGGCAAGAAGATATTGCCAATGATTTTTATAAAAGTGTGCTTCGCCAAACGCAGTATAGCGTGTATATACCGTTACGTCGCTTGGGTGAATGTTTATTGCCACCGCAATACTATAGATAAAGCCTACAATAGTCATCAGGATAATAAGCAACAGTAACGGACGGTTACCAAAAACCTGTTTAATTGCCTGCTGTATTGCTTCTTTATCGATCATCATACTCATTAAATTATGGAGCCGCCTAGCAGGATCGAACTGCTGACCTACACGTTACGAATGTGTCGCTCTACCAACTGAGCTAAGGCGGCATTACCTCAATGTATTATACCAAGTAAAGCGTCCACCTGTACAGTGGACGTTTTACTTTGGCGCGCCTGAGGGGATATCGCTCGTAAACTCGCCAGAGTAAAAACCCCACATTGATGTGGGGTTTTTACTCTGGCGCGCCCGACCGGATTCGAACCGGCGATCTCCTCCGTGACAGGGAGGCGTGATAGGCCAACTTCACTACGAGCGCATACAACTTACCGTATTTTAACAGATACACCGGGCAAAATCAATCATTATTGGCCAAATCGTTTCTCGATAAATTCCCAGTTTACCAGCTGCCACCAACCCTTAATGTATTCGTCGCGCTTGTTCTTGTAGTCCAGGTAATAGGCATGTTCCCAGACGTCTAGGCCAAATAATGGTTCCCCTTTGCCTAGCATCATCGGCGTATCTTGATTAGGTAGAGCAACGATCTCTAGATCATTTGTTAGCCATACCCAGCCGCTGCCGAATAACTCCTTAGCTGAACTACTAAATTGTTCAGTAAACTGCTCATAGCTTCCATATTTACTCGTGATAGCCTGGCCTAGTTTGCCGCTAGGCTGCCCGCCGGCGCTCGGTGCCATGCACTGCCAAAACAAGCTATGATTATAGTGTCCTCCCCCATTGTTTCGCACCGCCGTGCGCACCGATTCTGGTATGTCATCAAGGCTAGCCAGTACATCAGCGAGATTCCTACCTTGCAACTCGCCCGCCTCTTCCACGGCGGCATTCAGTTTATCTACATATGTTTGGTGGTGTTTTTCATGGTGTAAGCGCATGATAGCTTCGCTAATCACCGGTTCAAGCGCATTATAGGCATATGGTAATTCAGGTAACGTAAACATATTTCCCCCTTACTGGTCAGCGACGCTGATGTACTCTTTAATTTTGCCTGCCTTCTTTATTGCTGCAAAATCAGTATCAAATTTACTAAGCGGTACGTGTAAATACAGAAAATCTACCTGGCTATCAGTCTTATTCACTACTCGTACGTAGTAATAGCCCTCAGATGTTGTACTCCGTAATACTCCTGACAACTCGCCTACTTCTAGTGTAGCGACATCGGCAACCCGCAAACCTCGGAACTTACCCGATACGTCTACCATGCCTGTGTTCCCAGCCGTCACTTTGGTGTCTGCCATCTGCTCTGCAGCCTTGGCAAAGTCTCCATCGGCTGCTTTTATTAACTCACCGGCCTTTTTGACCTGTGCCGAGGCTGCACTGTCTACGGCAAAGGAGACTTTTGTTTTCAAGATAGCATTCGCAACTGACAATCGGTAATCTTCCGTACTGAGCCCTAAAACCATCTGAGCTGATGCATCATACGTTTCCTGGGATGTTTTGCCATTAGCGGCGTTGCGTTCTTGGTTGATAAACGCGTCTACATCGGCATTTGTTACCGTGACATTCGCGCTGCGCGACAGCTTGCGCGCATAGGCTATCTGCTCTGCCTTATCAAGCGATTGGCGCTTCACGTAGTCAAGCTGGCGCTTGCCATCGGCCGTATTCAGCTTAATATCACCATACTTTGCAAGGTAATATTCTGACCCGCGATACTGCACTAGATAATCGCGGTAAGGCACCAGCTCGCCATCGACTTCTGCTACTGGCAACGGGAGCAGTAGCGTTATTCTGTACATAAGCGCACTTGAATTCTGCATAGGATATAACTGCCACCACGCGATCACACTAAGCAAGATTGCAGCAGCAACGCTGATAATAATCGCATTAAACACCAATTTGTGCCGAGCATACTGTACGGGGTATTTAAATTTGCGGCCACCAGCTAAAATACGCTCGCGGTGCTCGGCTACCGTTTCGTTGGTGATGCGCGATGGCGGTGCCTGCTCTTGCTTGCGGCCTCGCAATTTAACTGGTAATTTGTTCAGTAGTTTCTTCATTATTTTCCTTAGTGGCGTTATGGACGGCATCTTGTAGTTTGTTATAAATCTTGCTTGGATGTTCTACTTTATTTATCACCAAATCACCCACAAATGTCTGTATAACGATAGTGCCGAACTTAAATACTTCGCCAAAGAATCCTGGTATATTATAGCTTATGTTTTGGATCTTCGCCAGGCTAAGCTCTACGACATCGGTACCAAAAAACCCTTTTTGCGTTACCTGGCGGATGCGCTGCGTCGTAACCATATAGTAGGTAAACCGCCACATTAAAAAATAATAACTAAAGAATAGAAGCCCCAGCGCTAATCCTGCAAGCGGCAACAGGAACAATACCAAGTTGTCTTGCCAGATAAGCGGAGGGATCGAACTGATTGCAAACGGGATAAGTAATGCATAAAAGCCTTTACGCATAGCAATGATATGCCGGTGAAATACAAACAACAGCTCTTCGCCTTCGTGCTGCCCTTCAAAGTCTAACAATTGCTGATTACCCTTCTTAACCATGCTGTAAGTATAGCAGAATAACATGGTACAATACAGAGGTACGCCTGCCCCTGTAGTTCAATGGATAGAACAGCTCCGTCCTAAGGTGTCGATCTGCGTTCGAATCGCGGCGGGGGCACCATAGAAAATAGCCCTGACCTTACAGGGCTATTTTCTATTGCCTGGAACAAAATTAGCGAGTGAACTTTTCAGTAATCACATGATAATCGTATAGTTCGCTGTCGCTGAACCAATGATCGATTTCTTTTTCGGCCTCTTTAGGATCACCCGAAGCATGAATAAGATTTGGGATACCCTTTAGCTGGTTATCGGCGTATTCAAAGCTCATGTGACTGTAATCGCCGCGGATTGTACCCGGAAGCGCCGATTTAGGCTCGGTGCCGCCTACCATTTTACGCACTAACGCAACGGCTTCAACACCTTCAAATACCATTGCAATCACTGGGCCAGTCTGCATCATCTCGAGCGTGACATTGAACGCTTTTTCACCACGGCGTGTTACCATTTGGCCGATATCTTCGTAATGCTTATAATAATGGTCTTTGTCGGGGAAAATCATCTTGGTGCCGACGATTTTCAAGCCTACGCGCTCAAAACGAGTCAATATCTCCCCCACCAGTCCGCGCTGCACCGTGTCGGGCTTAAATAACACTAAGGTTTTTTCAACTGAAGCCATATATCCCCCAAATTCGTTACTACTTTACCTACATTGTATCAGGTACAATATAGGTATGTATATGTCAGAGCTGATTATCGACTTTATCGAGTACC
>JBLMYW010000016.1:0-2601 GCA_050258515.1 Acidobacteriota bacterium
GCCGGTAACGTATTTTAGAGAGAGCCAGCCGGGTGACAATAACGAGCCGCATGGTATTATGCTGGCGGTGATTACGCGGTTTGACGAGCAAAAGCTAAAGTCTGCCATACGCAAAATTGATCAGCATGCCTTTGTGGTGATAACGAGCGCCCATGAGGTGATGGATCGTGTATCTGAGGGCTCGCTGTACCGTGAAGGTCAGCCGTAATCCTTGCCATATATAGTCAAAAAGTTCTGAGTTACACTTTGGTGCCGAGCAATTACAATAAGAGTGTAACAAAAGGAGAGTATATGTCCCAAACCCTAGAAGCACGGCTACGCGAAGCAATCATTGATGTGCCGGATTTTCCAGAGCCGGGAATTTTATTTAAGGACATTACTCCGATATTGCATGACCCGGAACTGCGGGCCGATACTATCGCCGCTTTTGGCGAGCACTATGCCGAGAGTGGTGTTACTGCGGTGGCCGGGCTGGAATCACGTGGATTTATATTCGGTGTACTACTAGCCGAGTACCTAGGAGTGTCATTTGTGCCGATACGAAAGCCAGGCAAGCTACCGCGCGACGTACATCGCCAAACCTATGCGCTAGAATATGGTACCGATGAGCTGCAAATCCACCAAGATGCACTCAGGGAGGGCGACAGAGTAGCTATAGTTGACGACCTGCTGGCAACTGGCGGCACGGCCGAAGCTGCGTGTCATTTGGTAGAGCAATCTGGTGCTGAGGTAGTGGGGAATTCGTTTGTGATAGAGCTGGCGGAACTAGAGGGCCGCAAGAAACTTGGGCAACACATTGTACATTCACTGGTACAATATTGAAACATTTAAATGTTTTGATATACTAGAGGTATGGAGCAAAAACAAACGGTCGAGGTGCTGAAGGCACTGGCTGATGATACGCGGCTGGCTATCGTGCGCAATTTAGCGCAGGCGAACCAGCCGGTGACAAGCTGCGATATTGTATGCGCGTGCGCATCGCTAGAAAGTTTATCACAGCCCGCAGCCAGCCATCACTTTGCCAAGCTGGTAAAGGCTGGTGTAGTACGCGAGCAAAAGCAGGGTACGCGCAAAGTGTACAGCCTGGCAACAGATGCGCTTGCCTCGATCGGTGTGGATGCTAGCAAACTCTAAATAAGGTAACAGGAGGGAATAATGGCAAATATTTTGGTAGTAACGGGCAGCGTGCGCCCAAATAGCGCGAATAGTAAGGTAGTGCCAATGGTGGTGGACGCGTTGACGGCAAAAGGCGCCAACGTAACTATCGCTGACTTGGCAGAGATGGGCCTACCGTTTTATAACGACCCAATGCCGCCAAGCGCACCGGAATTTGCGCCGACTGATGAACGCGTGCATGCCTGGACAAAAATGGTCGCGGATGCCGATGGCGTAGTGCTGGTGACGCCGGAATATAATCATACGATGAGCCCCGTGCAATTAAATGCTATCGACTGGGTATTTAAAGAATGGGAAGATAAGCCTGTTGCACTGATTGGCTACGGCTGGCGCAGTGGTGCCGGCCAGGCCCATGCAACGGCACGCGAGGCGCTTGCGGTAAACTTAAAAGCTAAGGTGGGCGACGAACAGGCTAATATGTTCTTTATGAAAGATCTAAACCCAGACGGCACCGTGCTAGACAAAGCAGCGGTAGATGGTAAGATCGGTGCCGCAATCGACGAGTTGCTTGAAGTAGCGCAGTAGTAGTATGGATACGAAAAAGATGGCCGCCCAGGCGACCTTTCACTGCTTGCTAGGTTGTATCATCGGTGAACTAGCCGGGCTAGAAATCGGCCGGTTAATGGGGCTGAAGCTCATTACATAGTACTGCTAGCTGGTGCGCTGTCGTTCGCTAGCGGCTATGCGGTATCTACCATTCCGCTTTTACGAGCGGGCTTGCCATTTAGCAAGGCGCTTCGCGCCGTGCTGGTGGCCGATACCCTCTCGATCCTGACAATGGTAATCGTTGATAACCTCATTATGTTGTTAGTCCCTGGTGCAATGCATAAGGATCCATTGGATATTCATTACTGGACGACTAGAGCAGTGTCGTTTACGATTGCATTTTTGGCCGCCTGGCCAGTGAACTACTGGCAGCTTCGCGCCGGGCAAGGCCATGCGATTACTCATCAGTATCATCACGGCCATAGCGACCGTAATCATCACGAGCATCACCATTCTTAAAACTCCACGCGGGAGCTATTGCGCCCGCCCAGCATAAGCGGTATGATGGAAAGTAATGAAGAAATATCGAGCGGTGCTGGGGGTTGCATTCGTTGTAGCGGCGTTAGCGTTGCTTGGTAGTATATTGCTGCGCGATGTGCATTTTGACATATTGCAGCCTGCTGGCAACATTGCTAAGCAGCAGCGCGATTTAATTGTGTTTACCCTCGGCTTAATGGGTATTATTGTGATACCGATATTTATAATGTTAGGGTGGTTCGGCTGGAAGTACCGCGCTGGCAACGACAAGCGCGGCAAGCACGACTACAAACCGGAATGGCATGAAAATACGACGCTAGAGCTGCTATGGTGGGGGATTCCGATTGCCGTCATTTCTATTTTGGCAGTGATTGCCTGGAACACCAGCCATTCGCTCGACCC
>JBLMYW010000017.1:0-4389 GCA_050258515.1 Acidobacteriota bacterium
GACTACGATGCGCTATTTACTCGCGACAAGCCAATTATTTTTGCCTTCCATGGCTACCCATGGCTCATCCACCGCCTTACCTACCGCCGAGCCAACCAAAAATTGCACGTGCGCGGCTACAAGGAAGAGGGTACTATTACTACCGCCTTCGACATGACCGTCCGCAACGATATGGATCGCTTCCACTTAGTGAAAGATGTCATCTACCGCGCTGGGCTAGATAGTGCCGAAGCCAAGCAGCTGGATCACCTAATGGATGAAAAGCTGCTTGACCATAGCCGCTATATTGTCGAGAACGGGATGGATATGCCAGAAGTATTGAACTGGACGTGGCAAGAATAAAATCGTTTTAGACTTCCGTTCGTCCATCCTCTCTTATGGACAGTCAGGCGAAGTGCAACCCTAATCATTCCTGGCCATGTGGCCAAGAATGATTAGGCGTGTAACGCTGTCTATAAGAGAGGATGGCGAAACAGGAAGTCTAAAACACAGCTAATTTGCGACTTTAGGGCTAGGTGCCGTCTGGTAGTAGTCCGCGAGCCTTCGGTACGACTTCGTTGTGAATGCCCATAATACAATAATTAGCATGATGATACTCGCGCACAAAAATACCAGTGCGATACCGCGTGCTTGGCCTGTACCTAGCAACCAGCCAAACATATCTTTGCCGGCTTGGCTGTTCATGAATGGTATCAGCCCAAACTGCGCAATCGGCCCGATCAAGAAGGCGCTAATCGGCGAGCTGGCAGATTCTACCGCCTGAGCCAATCCAAACACGCGACCCTGGCGCTTCAGTGGGACGACTTTTTGCAAGATTGTCTGCTCGGCCGCCTCGGCAATCGGCATTAAACACATAAATAGCAGCATGCCCAGCGCGTACAACCACCACCACTCGCGAATCGTAAACAGGCCGCCCAAACACGCCACCGCCACATTGATGAGCAGCATGGTGCGTAAAGGGCTTTTACCCAAGCCCTTTTTAGCCACGATAATACCGCCGATGATAAAGCCGGTACTCGTAATACCCAGTACAATTCCCCACACCTTCACGTCAAAGAGCGTTAGGCCGTACGGATCCATGAGCGCCATAAACACCCCGCCTACCAGGTTATTAAGCGTAGTAAAGAATATCAGCCACGCAAGGCCAGGTACGGCTTTAATTGCCGCAATGCTGCCCTTTAGGTCAATCTTTTTGCCTTCAAGTTCTGGGTCATGGTAAATAGTCTTTTCGGGGATTTGCACCACAAAAATCAAATGAACAAGCGCTACGGCCGTCAATACCAGGGCAACTAAAAGTGTCCAGCCCATACCAAGTAGCCCAATAGAAAGGCCGCTAAATACGCTGGTCACCATAAACGCTACACCCTGCACCGTACCCACCATGCCATTAGCTTTATCGCGTATTTTCTCTGGTACCAGTAGCGTAACCGTCGTACTAAGTGCAATGTTACGCATGTTTTCTACTACCGCTCCGGCTAACAGTATGCCTGCGAACAACCAGAATACCGGCCCGCCCAAATTTGTAATAACATCACCCGGCGACAGCCAGAATACCGCAGCACCCAGCGCAAATGTTGCTAACGTAAACCAGCCCGAAAATACCATTACAGATTTCTTCTTGTGATGGTCGACAATCGTACCAAACACAATACTAAATATTGCCACAAGCAGCATGTACGACCCGCCAATAATAGACGTCGCCAGCACCGACTGCGTTTCCAGATACGCCCAAAAGGTAACCGCAAACCATAGGTAGCTTGTAGTAACATTGGCAATAAGGGTATTTAGTAAGACGTTTTTAAAATGTTTCATCGCTCGCCCTAGTGTACCTATGTATGCTATTCTTGGCAATATTTTAGGATGGTAATTATATAGCTATCTGTATTTTTTATGCCACAATATATAACATGAACCACGAGCAGCCCACACCACCGGAATACACCCGAACCTATGCCCGTATATACCACGTTGCCAAGCTTGCTATCAATGCAGTTAGCGCACTACGCGTCAATGGCGCCGAAAATATTCCCGATAGTCCAGCTATTTATGCTGCTAATCATAATGCCGTGTACGATCCATTATGGCTTGCGCTTGCCTACTATGAGCACGCCCATCAGCCTCTGCGCTTTTTAGCAAAAAAGGGCTACTTTGATGGCAAAGGCATTGATGATAAAGGTAAGTTTGGCCGCATAACAAAAATGCTTGTACATGCCACCGGGCAAATCCCCGTAGACCGCGAAAATGGCAAAAACGATGGCTCAATTGATGCCGCCGTTGCCGCGTTAAATGATGGATCGTCGATTGGCATATTCCCAGAAGGCAGCCTATCGGTGCGCGGTGAGCTAAGTAGGCTACACTCAGGCATTGCGCGCATTAGCCTACGTGCTGAAAATGATATACCAATAGTGCCCGTAGCGATAGCACCAAAAGACAAACGACTCGGCCGCTCAGTAATGTCAGTGACGTTTGGCAAACCAATAGATATTACGGAGTACGACAAACCTCCACGCAAGTTCCTGCCAGAGCTTGCAAAAGCCAGGCTCATAACCGACAACCTAGAGGCTGAGCTAGCCGAACGTACTGGCTACGCGAGGACTGGTAAAGACGCCTAGCCAGGCGAAGTTCGGCGCCGCCTGGCTGCCGAGAACGGCGCCAAGCGCTAGCCCCGATTAATCTGCGCCTCCAGATCACGGGCAGAGCGCAAAAACGCCTCGCGCACCTCCCCCGCAAACGGATTACCGCGCTGAATTGTGGCAAACAATTCATCCGAATGCTTGCTATCCAAATGAATCAAATCCATTAGCTCATTAAATGATGGTGTTTTAAATGGAATATCCGGCATATCCATACGGCCCAAGGCTCGCGCTACAAAAAAGGTGAGTACCTGCACATAGGCCATCACGCGGTCGTGCTGTTCGGCCGAAATACGCGTAATTTTAAGGCCAAGTTCGCGCTCGCAAAACTCCAGGCATGCCTCGGCACGCTCACCCACCGCATCGCACACAATCAGCTCGTGGCCGGCCGTGCCGTTTGCCGCCGATTCCGGCCCGAACAATGGATGCGCTACCAGCATGTTCTGCCCTTCGCCCAGTACTCGTAGCATTATATCGCGCGATTCCAGCTTTACCGAGCAAATATCCACTACTATGGTTTCGGCACGCAGTAGTGGCTGTAGCCGTACTAGTACTGGCTCGTACACATCTAGCGGCACTGCCAAGATAATCACATCGCTGGCTGCCACCTCTTCAAATGATACGCCCTCGCCTACCGCCGGCTCGCTCCATACAAGCACTTCAGCATGAGGCGCTAATACACGCGCCGCAAACTGCCCAAACGAGCCAAACCCAACGATACCGACTTTCATTCTAGTCCCATTGTATCGCAAAAAGTTGTCCCTCAGAATACGAGGGACAACTAGTGAGGCTATATTAAGGCTAAGGGCCGAGACTATTCGTACCGCAACGCTTCTACTGGGTCAAGGCGCGCCGCCTTGAGTGCTGGGAATAGTCCGAACAGGATACCGATAAGCATTGATATACCTACCGCTAGCAGCACCGTGGTAGCGTCGATGATCACCTGTGTATTGCCACCAGCGCCTGCACCGCCGCCAAAGCCAGTGCTTACCAGGCTCGTGACGTTCGAGCCGAAGGCGATGCCAATACCTACGCCGATTAGCCCGCCGATCAGTGTTAGCAGCAGCGATTCCAGAAGGAACTGGTACACAATGTGCCGGCTCTTGGCCCCTAGCGCCCGGCGCAGGCCGATTTCGCGGGTACGTTCGGTCACGGTCACCAGCATAATGTTCATAATGCCGATACCGCCCACCATTAGCGAGATCGCCGCGATACCCGTAAGGGTCGAGGTAAAGCTGGTTGCGACATTACTTACCGTACTTAATAGATCCTTGCTCGTGGTTACGGCTACGTCCGCCTTATCTTCGGTGACACCGTGGTCGTTATACAATTTATTCTTGATGGCCGTAGCTACATTTTCTACCACGTCTTCGCTTGCCGCTTTCGCCGTAATAGAACTTAGCTTTTCTTTATCAGCCTGGGTGAGCCACGTTTTGTAGCCGGTAATAAAGCTGCTCGTTACGCGGTTCACGCCACCAGGACTGCCCATCATACCACCACCGCCTGAGCTGTTTTCGCTGTCGCTCTGGTCAACTACGCCTACGATAGTATACTCGGTTTCAGCGATGTAGATAGTCTTGCCCACAGGCGATTCATCTTTAAATAGCTCGTCAGCCGCTTCTTTACCAATCAGCGCTACCTTTTCGCTATTATTCACTTGGTCGGCCGTCAGATTAGCACCATCAGTAACCTTCAGATCTTCCAGCTCCAAGTAGTCAGTATCCACGCCGTACAGCTGGTACTGCGACGCCGTGTC
>JBLMYW010000018.1:0-7845 GCA_050258515.1 Acidobacteriota bacterium
ATTAAGCGTTTGCAAAAGAAGGTAGACGAAATTAATAAGCTGGCGCCAAAGTACAAAAAGATGACTAAAAAAGAGCTGGCGGCGCAGACTGAGCTCTTAAAGAAGAAGCTCGCTAAAAAAGGCGTAACGCTTGATACGATTTTGCCGGATGCCTTTGCGGTAGTGCGTGAAATGGCTGATAGGGTAATCGGCGAGCGCCACTATGACGTACAGTTGATGGGTAGTATGGTGCTGAATGAAGGCAATGTCGCTGAGCTGAAAACTGGTGAAGGTAAAACATTGATGTCCACACTGGCCGCATACCTAAATGCGCTAGAGGGCAAGGGTGTGCACATCGTTACCGTGAACGATTACCTTGCCCAGCGCGATGCTGGCTGGATGGGGCAAATTTATGATGCGCTGGGGCTTTCTACTGGTGTCATTATTAATGATGCATCATTCATATTTGATGCCAACTATGACAATGAAGCTCACACCGACGAGCGTATGAAAAAGCTGAAGCCGTGCACGCGTAAAGAGTCGTATGCGGCAGATATTACGTATGGTACCAACAATGAATTTGGCTTTGACTACCTGCGTGATAACATGGTGAACGAAATTGACCTTGTACGCCAGCGCGAGCTGCATTTTGCAATTGTGGACGAAGTTGACTCGATCTTGATAGACGAAGCCCGTACACCACTTATTATTAGTGCTCCAGCTGCTGAAAACCCTGAAAGCTATTACCAGTTTGCTAAGATTGCAGCCAAGCTGACTCCAGAGGATTATCTACTGGACGAAAAGCGCCGCAGTGTTGCGCTGACCGATGAAGGCGTGGAAAAGGTGCAAAAAATGCTTGGCATTAAAAATCTCTACACTCCGGACTACGTTCGTAGCGTGTACCACATGGATCAGGCGCTCCGAGCACAAACATTGTTCAAACGCGATAAAGATTATGTGGTAACGAATGACGGCGAAGTGATTATCGTTGATGAACACACAGGCCGCTTGAAGCAGGGCAACCGCTATAATGAAGGTCTTCACCAGGCTATTGAAGCCAAAGAAGGCGTACCGGTGCTACAAGAAAGTATGACGCTGGCTACCGTATCGTTCCAGAACTACTTCCGTTTGTACAATAAACTAAGCGGTATGACTGGTACGGCGTTTACCGAGGCAGAAGAATTCCAACAAATTTACAGCCTAGATGTAGTAGTGGTGCCGCCAAACAGAAAGATTGCGCGTAAAGATCACGATGATTTGATTTACAAAACTGAAAAGGGTAAATTGCGTGCTGTCGCGCAAGCTATTAAGGAATATCACGCGATTGGCCGCCCTGTGCTAGTGGGCTCTGGGAGTATCGCTAAAAATGAAATGATCGCGGCCTACCTTGACCAAGAGGGTATTCAGTATGAGCTGCTGAACGCTAAAAACAACGAGCGTGAGGCTGCAATCGTAGAAAAGGCTGGCCAAAAGGGCGCTATCACCCTAGCGACTAACATTGCTGGCCGTGGTACCGACATCAAGCTGGGCGAAGGCGTGCGCGAACTAGGTGGCCTTGTGGTCATTGGTTCCGAACGTCACGAATCACGCCGTATTGATAACCAGCTGCGTGGCCGTGGTGGCCGCCAGGGTGATCCGGGTGATACGCAGTTCTACGTAAGTACCGAAGATGACCTGATGCGTATTTTCCAGGGCGAGCGCATTGCGGCGCTCATGGATCGTTTGGGCGTGGATGAAGAAACGGCTATCCAAAACAAAGCGGTATCTAAAACGCTTGAGGCGGCGCAGAAGCGCGTTGAAGGCTACAACTACGATACGCGCAAAAATGTTGTTCAGTACGACAACGTCATTAACCGCCACCGTAAAGTGGTGTACACAATGCGCCGCAAGATCTTGGAAGGCGATAACATTCAGCCGGAAATCGAGCGCTTACTAAAGGAGAAGGTCGCTGAGCTAACTGTAGTGCCGGCAAAAAACAATCCGAAGTTTACTGAAGAATTTGGCGTGGTCATACCGCTTGAAGATAAAGCAATCGACAAAATTGGCGACGAAAAGAAAGATAAAACCCGGCGCGAATTGGCGCTAGAAGCCGCCAAGAAGCTCTATGCTGCTAAGGAAAAAGAGCTCGGTACCGAACTGATCCGTGGCATTGAACGCGAAGTGTACCTGCAAGTACTTGATACGTTGTGGATGCAGCATCTTGAGAATATGCAGCATTTGCGCGAAGGTATCCACTGGCGCAGTGTTGGCCAGCGCGACCCGCTGGTTGAGTACCGTAGCGAATCGCAAAAACTCTTCGATAGCCTGCAGGCTACCTTGCGCGATGAAGTATTACGGGCTATTTACCATGTGCGCAAGACCGACGCAATTACCCGCGAAGCCGTGGATGATGAGCACGAAACCGAGCTGACAAAATTGGCTGAACGTTCGGTAGAAATTGGCGTGAACGAAATTACCGGTGGTGAACAAAATCGTGACGCTGATTTTGATGGCAAAGTGAAAAAAGCTAAAACCGCCGCGGACGTGAATCGCCAGCGCAATACCGCACGCAAAAAGAAAAAGGCTGCTCGCCAGAATCGCAGGAAGAGCCGCTAGCATGAAGCATACCACCACTGAAGTACGGCTGAAAAATGGCGCACGTGGCCTTTTAATTGACGTACCTGGCGCTACAGTAATGAGCTTTCAGTTCCAGTTCCGCGCCGGTAATCGCTACGTAAAAAATAAAGATATTTACGAAACCGCGCATATTATGGAGCATATGGCATTCGGCGCCAATGCTGAATTTAAAAATGAGCATGCATATGAGGCAGAGTTTACTAAAAATGGCGCCTACCATAATGCCTGGACAAGCGACCTCTCTATGGTGTATGTAGCGGACTGCGCCGATTTTGAATGGGAGCGTATTTTGCACCTGCAGCAAGTAGCAATTTGCAAGCCAAAGTTCCGCGGTGAAGAGCTAGAGGCCGAAAAGGGTAATGTAAAGAGTGAACTAACCGGCTACCTGAATAATCATAATCGCGTGCTATGGCCTAAAATTCAGCAGCTACTGGGCGAAGATGTATACACCTATTGGCAGCGCTTGCAAACCATCAGCAACGTGACGCTCCGCGATATTCGCGAGCACCATACCCGTACGCACACCAGCGATAATATGCGCTTTGTGATTGCCGGTAGGCTAGACGGTCGCCGTGCGCATATTCAGCGCATGCTCGAAGAATGGGATTTGCCTCGTGGTGAGCGCTTTGACGTACCGAAAGATGAGCTAACGAGCGGCAACCCAACGCTTATTCGCCGCAAAGAGGCAAGTAACCTAACCTTCGGCTGGAGTATGACGCTGCCGCGCGAATTGAATGACGAAGAGGCCGAGGCAATGGCCTGCCTAGACCAGATTCTTACCGGCACGTTACACTCGCGCATTTATGGTGCGGCACGCAAGAAGGGTCTAGCGTACGGCATGTTTAGTGAAACCTCAGTAGGGTTCCACGACAGCAGCTGGGATTTTGGCGGGCAGGTCAACCTTGATACTGCCGGCGGCCTGTTTGATATCATCGTGCGTGAAGTAAAAGCGGTATGCGATGGCAAAATCACCGAAGAAGAACTAGATGCCGCCAAGAGCTACGCGCTTGGTCGCCATCAAATGGGCGCCCAGACGGTATCGCAAATTAGTAATTTTTATAGTGGCCGTTATTTTGGTGACGGGTTTGTAAAAGAATACGATAAAGTGCCGGATGCCATCCGGCGTATCAACCTAGAACGTATGGTAACGACGGCGCGTGAATTTATTACCCACAACGCTTGGGTACTGGCTGGCGTTAGCAGCGGAGACAAAGAAGATATTGTAGCGCTGGATGACAAACTGAAGACCATTTTTACAAAAGTAGTACAATAAGGGTATGAAAACAGTAGTGATCGCGGGCTATGGGGTTGAGGGCAAGGCGAGCTACGATTATTGGCGGGGCTTAGGGTGTGCTGTTGCGATTGCCGATGAAAAAGATAGCGTTAGTGGTGCACCGGGTGACGCGCATTTGATTTTGGGCGCTACTGCATTCAGTGATTTGGGCGGGTTTGACCTAATTGTTCGTGCGCCCAGTATTACACCTAGCAGGCTGCCGTATGGCGATAAAGTTTGGTCGGCGACCCGCGAGTTTTTTGCAACCTGTCCTGCACCGATTATTGGTGTAACGGGCACAAAAGGCAAGGGGACAACTAGCTCGCTCATTACGAGTATTTTACGTGCTGCGGGCAAGACAGTGCATTTGGTGGGGAATATCGGCACGCCGGCGCTGGAAATTTTGCCGACCATTCACCCTAGTGACATTGTAGTATTTGAGCTATCCAGCTTTCAGCTGTGGGATCTGCAAAAGTCGCCGCACATTGCTGTGGTGCTGGGCATCGAACCCGACCATCTGGACGTCCACAGCAGCATGGACGACTACGTGAACGCAAAAGCGAATATCGCGAAGTATCAACGGACGGACGATATCATTATATATAATCAAAACAATCAGCTCTCCACACAGATCGCAGCGCTATCGCCAGCGCAAAAAATCGCGTATCCATTTGTCATCGACGACATGGCCGCTAGTTTGCGAATCCCAGGCCAGCATAATGTTGAAAATGCTTCGGCCGCTATTGCCGCCTGCCGCGAATATGTGACCAGCCAAGAAATTATCAAGCAAGGGCTCCATAACTTTACCGGCCTGCCGCACCGGCTAAAATTCGTCGCCGAAAAAAATGGCGTTAAATATTATGATGATAGTATTGCTACCACACCTGGTAGCGCAATTGCCGCTATGCGGAGTTTCGACGCGCCAAAAGTACTACTACTCGGTGGTTCAGATAAGGGCGCGGAATATGATGAAGTCGTGGCTGTTGCTAAGCAAACTGGCACCAAAGTGCTTGCCATTGGCCAAACTGGCCAGCGTATTTATGAATTGGCTCAAGCGAGCGGGGTGGTGGCTGAGCGTGAAGAGGGTGCAATGCCCGAAGTGGTGGCTCATGCAGCACGAATGGCACCTCCTGATAGCGTGGTGATGTTAAGTCCGGCCAGTGCAAGTTTTGACCAATATAAAAGTTACAGTGATCGCGGCGATCAATTTATTGCTGCAGTAGAAGGGTTATAAAAGTGCAAGAGCAGCAGTATTCAAAAGGCCAGTTAGCTGTAAAGCGTGCGTATTCGTCAAGTGATATCGGGGTACTTATTGCGACGTTTGCTACTTTCTTTTTGCTGTCGGCCGGCTATTTTATCATTAGCTACTTCACGAGTGATGAATTCATGGGCGGCGACTTCTCGTTACTCACTGTCATGTTTGGGTTGGTCGGTGTCGCTATCGTTGCAGTATTGTTTTTTGCAGTGGTGCTCGCTATCGGTATGTTCATGATCAAAATCCAGCGCCAAATGATGCTCGGCAATGCGCTGCAGGTAGAGTATAGCGACTATGCCTGGCTGCGTGATTGGGTAAACGAAGTGTCGGCAGACCTGGCTATGCCACGGGTCGAAGTCTTTGTCACCCAGGATCCCGTGATTAACGCCTATGCCTTTGGGTTTATCCGTCCATATACTATCGTGCTGCACTCCGGCTCCATCCGTTACCTCACAAAAGATGAGCTAAAAGTAGTGGTAGTACACGAAATGGGGCACATAAAATATGGCCATACCATCGCCTCGCTCTATCTGTTGCCATTTATGAATCTACCGGTACTGGGTGCGTTCTTCAGCTGGCTGGCGGGTTTTTGGCAGCGTCGTGCCGAGTTGACGTCTGACCGCCTGGCGCTAATGTATCTAGGCGATTCCGAGCTAGTCAAGGCATCACTCATTAAGGTACATGTAGGCCCAGATGTCGCTAAAAGCATGAATGATGTTGCGCGCCAATGGCAGCAGTACGTGGCAGAACGGCCGATGAACCGCTTTGCGCAGACATTTAGCAGCCACCCGTTCTTGGTGCGCCGTATCAGCCATATTGATCGGTATAAATCTATTGTAGAGCCGCAACCTACTCCAGCGCCAACAGAACAACCTGCCTCGCAATAGCCTCAGTAGGTTCTAGTATAGTTACCTCCGGAAACTCCAGGCTTAGGCGTGTTTGCAATGCTAAGTAGTGAGTGCAGGCGAGTACAATCACGTCACAGCCGCCAGCGATAGCTTCGCGTAGTTCATTAAATGATATCTCACTCAATGTATCGTGTTCGATAGCCGCTGCCCAGCCGGCAGTAGTTGGTTCGTCGACTAGTAGATCGCTGGCATGCTGGTCTACAAGTTCTCGGTACCGCTGGCTGGCTAGTGTTAGTGGTGTGGCGAGTACCGCAATATGGCCACTCCGGCTGAGTGCGGCAGCCGGCTTAACCATCGGCTCGATACCAATAAATTTGATAGCAGGGTAGGCGGTGCGGAGCGTCGTAATCGCTGCCATGGTAGCGGTATTACACGCAATCACAATCACCATGCAATCTGCAGCCAGCAGCGGCTGTATCGCCGCCATCGTCAGCGCCGTAACCTCTTCGTTGCTCCGCGACCCATACGGCACGTGCTCGCGGTCATGCGCCACAATATATTCATGTTCCGGCAATATCCGCCTTAGCCCCTCAGCAACAAACTCACCGCCCTTACCGCTGTCAAACACGCCAATCTTCATAGCACTAGTGTACCACTAGGTGATACAATATAGATAATGCAACCACTAAAAAAACGCGCCGAAGAATTGCTAAGGCAGGTGAACGCTGCGTACGAATCGCTACATATTGACGCAAAGTTTGCCGAACTGGCAGCTATAGATGCCCAGTTGGCGGATAGTAACGTCTGGGCTAATCCGGAGCATGCCCAGGTGCTTAGTAAGCAGTCGGCGGCGCTAAAAAGCCAGGTAGAGCCATGGCAGATTTTGCGTTCGCAAGTAGCCGATTTGCTAGAGCTAATGGAGCTGGGTGATGAGAGTTTGGCGCTAGAATTTGAACAGCAAATTACCGCCTGTGAAGTTGAATATATAGATCGCCGTAAGGAACTCTTATTTAATGGTGAGTTTGACAATCATGCCGCAATCGTAAAATTAAGTTCAGGCGCTGGTGGCACTGACGCGCAGGACTGGACTGAAATGCTAGAGCGTATGTACCTGCGCTGGGCAGAAAAAGCCGACATGCAGGTAGAGCTGGTGGAGCGATCTGGGGGCGAGGAAGCGGGTATTAAAAACGCCACCTATATACTGCGCGGCGTCTATGCGTACGGTAAATTAAAGAGCGAGCATGGCGTACATCGCCTCGTGCGCCTAAGTCCGTTTAATAGCGATAACTTGCGCCAAACCAGCTTTGCGCTCGTAGAGATAATGCCTGAGATTGACGCGCCAGATAAAGTCCGGCTAGATGAAAAAGACCTAAAAATAGATGTGTATCGCAGCGGTGGCAAGGGCGGGCAGAGCGTCAATACTACTGATAGCGCCGTACGCGTAACGCATATTCCTACGGGTATTGTGGTGGCAATCCAGAACGAACGCAGCCAACTCCAAAATAAAGAAACTGCGCTGAAGATACTGCGCGGCAGGCTGGCTCAGATGCAGTTAGAGCAGCATGCCGAAGACCTGGCCGACTTACGCGCGGGCGAATCGGCTAGTTGGGGCGCGCAAATCCGCAACTACGTGCTGCATCCGTATCAGCTGGTAAAGGATACGCGCACTAAGTATGAGGATAAAGATACGGCGGCTGTATTAGACGGTAAAATAGACGGGTTTATTGAGGCCTACCTGACACATGATACAATGAAAACATAAGGAGAGCTTAGGAATGAATGAAAAATACAAGAAATTTATTGTACCCGGCATCATCGTTGGTGTATTGCTACTGATTGGCCTATGGATCGGGGGTACCTACAATAGCCTAGTG
>JBLMYW010000019.1:0-3510 GCA_050258515.1 Acidobacteriota bacterium
AGCCGCTACCGGCGACCGGCGACCGCTGGAAGACGTGCTAGGCGACTTTATCCACGAGCTAGAACGCCAACGCCTCAGCGAAGAAGAATTTACCCTGTATAGCAAAAAGGGGAGCGAGAGCTTAAGCGCATTTTTGGCAGCAAATTACACTACATTCAGCCCTTCGCAGCGCACCGAGCTAAACTTTGCGGGCCAGGGCGTGCAAATCGGTGAAGCGCGACTTACCGGCAAAATGGACTTGGTGGATATCGCCGACAACGCCATTACCGTTACTGATTATAAAACCGGCAAACCAAGTGCTAGCTGGCAGGGCAAGACAGACTACGAGAAGATTAAGCTGCATAAATACAAGCAGCAGCTGATGTTTTACCAGCTACTGTGCGAAAACTCTCGCGACTATAGCAAATACGACTTTGCTGGCGGCGTATTGCAATTTGTCGAGCCAGATGCCACGGGCGCAATTCACGCTTTGAGAGAACAATTTAGCGACGAGGAGCTAGAGCGGTTCCAAAAGCTGTTATGCGCCGTATGGCAGTGTATTACCACGCTAGAATTTCCTGACATTAGTGAGTTTGAACCGAACTATAAAGGTATTTTAGCTTTTGAAGAATACCTTATTGACAAATACGCTATAAACGGTTAGTATATTTATTGCACGGCTGCAACCAGCAGCCCAGACACCGAAGGGGTGTCAGATGAGCAAGGTCACACTGTCGCAAACCAAGAGCGGCAACTACGACGTCAAGGCAACATGCCCTGACGGACATGTGGGCTACAAGAAACGAGGTGACACCAGCAACACCTACAAATGCTGGGACATCGAGTGCGGATTGACCGTACCGTGAGCTGTGGGGCTGGATGAAGTTAAGTTACCGGGTGTGAAAGTCCGGAGATCCAGGTTCAAGTCCTGGGCCCCACTCTAGGATGGCGTAAGCCGTCCACCAGCGGACGTAGTTCAGCGGCAGAATACCCCCTGGAATGGGGGGAGGTCGCGAGTTCGAGTCTCGCCGTCCGCGCCCAGGGAGATTGGTGTAAGCAGCACGACCGAGTCAGGTTCGGTTAGTACGGGTTCGCGTCCCGTATCTCCCGCCGGGCAGCCCGCACCCAGGCTGCCACCCTGTCCGCACTTTCCGAGGAACATCCTTGGAGAGTGCGGACTTTTCACTTTTATGTTAAAATATACTTAATGGCTAACTTCTGGCAAAAACTTCCTAAACCTTTTTTTATTCTTGCGCCCATGGAGGCAGTGACGGATGTCGTATTTCGCCATGTCGTCAAGCAGGCAGGTGCACCAGATATCTTTTTTAGTGAGTTTACCAACGCCACGGGCTGGGTGCATGCTGGAGAAAAAGCGATTGGCGGCCGGCTGATAAAAACCGATGACGAACAGCCGATCGTGGCACAAATTTGGGGCGGGGAACCAGGCGATATGGAACAACTGGCCAAACATTGCAAAGACCTGGGTTACCACGGCATTGATATAAATATGGGCTGCCCAGCAAAATCGGCCGTGAAATCTGGCGGCTCGGCGCTTATTCGTAACCCCGAACTCGCTGCCGAAGCTATTCGGGCAGCCAAAACCGCAGGGTTGCCGGTTAGCGTCAAAACGCGATTAGGCTACACCTATATAGACGAATGGCGCGATTGGCTAGCGCATTTACTCCGCCAAGACATTGTCAACCTCACGATTCATTTGCGCACCAAAAAAGAAATGAGCAAAGTGCCCGCCCACTACGAACTTATTGATGAAATCGTAGCGCTCCGCGATGAAATCGCCCCACACACACTCCTTACCATTAACGGCGACATCGAAGACCGTACGCATGGTATGGAGCTTATTGCCAAGCACCCCGGCGTCGATGGTATTATGATTGGCCGCGGTGTATTCCATAATCCCTTTGCGTTTGAATTACAGCCAGCTATACATACACGAGAAGAGCTTATTGAATTATTATTCAAACAACTGACACTGTTTGACGAGTATCAAGACCAGCTCCATCGCCCATTCGAAACCTTAAAACGCTTCTTTAAAATTTATATCCGAGATTTCGACGGCGCAGCCGAACTGCGCGACAAGCTGATGCATACGACGAGTACAGACGAAGTCCGAGCAACGCTGCAGAAAATTAAGCAACCTGAAGGATAATTGGCGTTACGTCACTCGGCAAGTCGTCAACCACCGCGAAGTGCTTAGCAATTTCTGCAATCAATGCTTGTTTGTAGCTCGTAGTTCCGCGAGTACCACCGAGCTTTTCAGCTACTTGCATCGATGCTTTTAGGTTCCAGACAAATTCATCATTCTGCATAGAGGTAAGATCGCCTATAATAATGGTGATTTTTGACTCACGGTGGCCATGAAACTTCTCGTCCGTAGAATCAACTTCTAAATCTTCAACTTGTGAGGGTTCTCTATCTCGTACACTCTCGACGTAGGCTTGACCATTCCAGCCTTTTGCTTCTAAAAACGCTGCGGTTTTACCCGCGTTTGCTCGAACACGCTCAGCAATCTCATCTTCATAGTCAACCCCTACGTAGTCGCGTACTACCGGTATGCTCATAAATGCTTTAACTGCCTGTAGGATTTCTGGCTTTTCATGAATCGCTCGGTGATGTTTTACCTCACCATTTGCGCCGCCGCAACCACCTAAATGAGCTGAACGATACCCAACAGCTGTATCAATACTAGCAGCAATAACATCAATCGGCTGATCAAGATCAATCCCTTGAATTACCGGGGAGTCTGCGTTTAACGCAACGCCTGTATTAGCTGCCGAACCGCCAACGCGGCGTAAACGAATTTTTGCTTCGCTACCGTCGGCATTTTGTAAGCACTTTCGGCCGTCAATACATGCTGTGCAGGTGAGATCATTCGGCAGGTCTAGCGCTTCATTATCTTTTTCCGCAACTTGCTGCAATTCTTCGTTGCTCGATGTCGCATATGGCGACGGGATACCATCCGGGTTACCGATTCCAAAGTCTTTTGGTCGCCCAATGACAATTGACATTCGTTCACGCGTTGACTCCATCTCTAATATACCCTTTATTTCGTTCATAGATTTTACCTTTTATATTCTTCGGCGATGCCGCTGCAAGCTTGCTACCTTCAAGCGAACCATATGACGGTCTACTAGCTGGTGTGCTTTTTCTAGCTCTACTTGGTTAGCTGCATTATCGCGCATTTTTATGGCGCGCTCTAGGGCAGCCTTGGTCTCAGATTCCAAGATATCTTCACCATGGTCGGCTTCATCTACCAGCACGCGTACACGCTCTGGGCTAATTTCAATCACGCCGCCAGAAATCGCGAACAGCTCCATGCGCTCGTTCGAGTGCTCACGCTCGCGGCGCACCTGAATCACGCCGGCTTTCGCCACCGTCACCAATGGTTCGTGGCCAGGGAATACCGCGATTTCACCGCTGGTCGTAGGTAAAATCACCTCATACACCGGCTCGTCGATTTTTATCCCCTGGAGCGTAATCAGTTGCAAGTTCATCTAGCTAGTCCTTTTTCTC
>JBLMYW010000020.1:0-2796 GCA_050258515.1 Acidobacteriota bacterium
CGGCATCATCTGCCTGTGGTTTAGCGAGACGTCGTTGTCCCATATGTTTTTATATCTCCTTTTTTAGGTATAAAAATAATATAATTTCAAATTCAGATTGCGAGAGGCTATAGGAAGATAACAGGTCGCCCTCTCTCTAAAAGTATTTCTAATTATAGCAAATTGATCACATAAAGTCAACCGGTTTTATCGCTTACGCGATGATGCCAGGCTATCGACCGAAAATAGCGCATAAAAAATGTCTGCAATTGCCTCGCCCACTTGCTCGTGCGGGTAAGATGGCCTCGGCCTACGTGGCTGTTTGGGCTGCTTTTTGCGAATGGGTACAGGCTTTGCTACGGGGGTTTGAACAGGGGGCTTGGTGGGCGGTTTTGCTTTCACGGGCCTAGAGGGCGGTAGCGGCTTTCGCACCAGGTTCGCCTTCACGGTAGGCTTGCTATCATCCAATAGATCCTGCAAATAGGAGGTTTTAATAGGTGGTGCGTAGTCGCCGCCATCATCTATTAGCTGCTCTGCTAGATCGAGCGGGCACTCGCCCGGCGTTTTAGTAGGGCAAATAGCAGCGCGCGGACAGCCCATACATAAGCTTACGGCGTTACCGGCCATTTTTTGGGGCACGTCTGGGCGGAGTCGCCGGCGTTCTTTTACTGCTTCTGGCCGGTTCATTCGAAAAATACCTCGGTGCTAATAGCCTCTGGCGCTACCCCCCGCCCCGTAAGCCCTTGCCACATGTCACGCACGAATGTCACTGAACCGCACAGCAAATACACGGCGCCGGGGCGAAGGCACTTACTGACACTTATCCGCTCCTTTTGTGCATCCGCCGGTACAATAACTTGGCGCGTAATGTGCTGCCTAGCCGTAAAATTGGCGTATTCGGCCGCCTGCCTTGCAATGGAATGACGGTGCGGCATCGCAGCGGTATTGGTAACGGTGTAAACTAACGTGATATCACGCTCTGAATTGCTTCGTAGCTCGCTTTTAATAACGCTCCACACCGGCGCAATCCCTACCCCGGCAGCGATACATACTAGAGGTGCAGTAACTGCCGGGTTAAAATGCCCATACGCCGGCGAACACGTGAATGTATCGCCTGGGGCCAAGCTACAGAGCCGCCCGGAAAACTCGCCTACTCGCTTTACCGTGATACTTTGCAGCGGCTGGTGAGGCGCGCTAGAGAGGCTATACGCCTTGCCCTCTGGCCTCGACGCACCGTCAAAAAATACCGTGATGTACTGTCCGGCCGCATAGGTAAACCCTGGCACGGTAAAGTAAATAATGGCAATGTCCTTGCCCACCCGCACTACTTTTTTAACCGTCGCGGTATGGGTTTTCATCAGTGCACCACGCATTCTTTGACGTACTGCAGCATGGTGCGCCGCGCCTGCTCCATACCCTCACTACTAAAACTGTGTGCACCAGCAAATGCCGGGCTAACGGTGCGGCCAGGTCGAAACGCCTGCAGCGCAAAGCGCTTGGCACCCCGTACCAGCTGACCAATCGATTCAAAATCTTCCACGCTCAGCTGCGAATCAACGATGGTAGTGCGGAATTCGTGGTCAATCGTTTTAATCAGGGCAATGCTTTCTTGGATAGCTGCAAGATCAATTGGCCTGGCCGCTATGGCCACGTATTTGTCCAGCGGGCCCTTAATATCCATGGCGATAAAATCCACCAGGTTATCGGCAATCAACTGACGCACCATCCTGGGGTTAGTCCCATTCGTATCCAGCTTTACCCGAAAGCCCATGGCCTTCACCTGGCGGATAAACTGCGGCAAATCTGGCTGCATGGTCGGTTCGCCGCCGCTAATCGCGACGCCGTCCAGTAGCCCTCGCCGCGTTTCCAGAAATGCTAGCACCTCGTGGGCTGGTATAGCGCCGGCGTATTGCTCGGGTAGCACCAACTCGGGGTTATGGCAGTAGCCGCAGCGCATATTACAGCCAATGGTAAATACACCCGCTACCACGTACCCAGGGTAATCAACCGTGCTGAATTTCTGTACGCCGCCGATCTGCATACCACTACTTTGCTACAGCGTCGTAATGTTCGCGGATGGCAAACTCGGCCTTTTTGCCATTGTTCCACTGCTCTACCGGGCGCAAAAAGCCCACCACCCGCGAATATACTTCGCATGCCTCTTGACATTCGGGGCACTGCTGCCGCTCACCCAGGATGTAGCCGTGGTTACGGCACACACTAAAGCTAGGGCTAAAGGTAAAGTACGGTAAATGATAGTTGGTGCATATTTTACGCACCAAGCCCTTTAGCGTTTTCGCGTCAGGCATGCGCTCACCTAGAAAGAAGTGGATCACCGTGCCGCCGGTATATTTTGTTTGTAAGTCATCTTGTAGATCAAGTAGCTCAAACAAATCGTCCGTATAATTGACCGGGAGGTGCGTACTGTTGGTATAAAACGGATGGTCTACCGCATCGCCTAGGCCATTGGCAAAGTGAGCCGATTTTGGAAAATCACGCTTATCAATCCGCGCTAAACGGTATGTCGTACCCTCAGCAGGCGTAGCTTCTAGATTGTAGTTATTGCCAGTTGCCGCCTGAAATTCCACCAGCGTATCACGCATGTAGTCGAGTGTCCGCTGGGCAAATTCCCTACCCTCTTGGCTGCCAATATCTACGCCTAGCAAATTTTCGGCCGCTTCGTTCATACCAATCAGCCCAATGGTTGAAAAATGGTTCTTCCAGTACTGGCCAAAGCGCTTTTTAATATCCCGCAGGTAAAACTTCGTGTAGGGGTATAGGCCGCTATCGGTCAGCTCTTCGAGCTTGGCGCGCTTT
>JBLMYW010000021.1:0-9361 GCA_050258515.1 Acidobacteriota bacterium
ATACGCTCTTTGTTACCTTCTTTAATCTTCTGGTGTACGCGTACGGTATCGCCGCTGCGTACGTCAACCACCTGAGCCTTCTTCTGCTCATTGTTGACCTTTTGAATAAGTGCAAAACTCATAATTTACCTCTGTTAGTGCCGGTGACGATAGTGGCTGGCCACGTAGTTGTATAAGCTACGGCTCCACACCATTAGTAACACGCTGGCGTTTACTATATACAATTAGCATTAATTATAGCAGACAACAACGCATTTGTATAGGGGTATGGATACAAAAAATCACTGGATACCGCAAGGGGCATCCAGTGACCAAGGCCGTTAGGTTACGGCCCTTAATCGACTATACTGGCCAGTCGCCGTAGCCGCCGCGTAGAACTGCCATGGTTACACACCCCTTTCCTATTATGCCGCGAGTATGTCTCGCTACCACCAGTATAACATGAGAAGTTGAGTGAACAACGAGCAAGCTCGTTTTTCCGAGACGCCGAAATGTTACACGAAACCAAAGGTTTTCAGTATAGCATGGGTGGTACAATGGAGTATATGGACTATAACGAACTTGCTTTAGAGCTACATGAAAAATACAAAGGTAAAATTACCACGCGCCTACGCGACGAAGCACAGCTTGACCGTACCAAACTGAGTGCCTACTACACCCCTGGTGTTGCCGAGGTCAGCCGTGTAATCGCCGCCGACCCGAGCCTGCTGCCAAAATACACCTGGACGAACAACCTTGTAGCGGTCATTTCCGATGGTTCGGCCGTATTGGGCCTTGGCGACATCGGCCCTAAGGGTAGTATGCCGGTGATGGAGGGGAAAGCGCTGCTGTTTAAGCATTTCGCCGATATCGACAGTGTGCCAATTACCCTTGACGTGCACACCGCTGACGAAATCGTGAACGTAGTAAAGGCCATTGCGCCGAGTTTTGGCGCGATTAACCTAGAAGATATTGCTGCTCCAAAGTGTTTTGAAGTCGAGGAGCGCCTAAAAGCCGAGCTGGACATCCCGGTATTCCACGACGATCAGCACGGCACAGCCGTCGTGGTACTGGCCGGGCTCATTAACGCCATGAAGGTGACGGGCAAAACCTTAGCAGACTGCAAGGTGGTCACTATTGGTGCAGGTGCTGCAGGTACTGCCATCATGAAGCTACTGCACAAATATGGTGTCGGCTCGATTGTGGCCGTAGATAGCCGCGGTATCATTAGCGATTCGCGCGATGATTTAAACGATGAAAAGCAGGCGCTCCTGCCATACCTCGATACCTCGACTGCTGGCACGCTGGATGACGCTATCACTGGTGCGGACGTATTTATCGGCGTATCCAAGCCTGGCCTGCTGACTGGTGATATGGTGAAGAAAATGGCTAAGGACTCGATTATTTTTGCCCTTGCCAATCCTACGCCAGAGATTATGCCAGATATTGCCAAAGCCGCTGGTGCCGCCGTCATCGCCACTGGCCGCTCAGACTTCCCGAACCAAGTGAACAACGCCACCGCCTTCCCGGGTATCTTCCGTGGCGCACTGGATAACGGCGTGAAAAAGATTACCGACGAGCATAAAATAGCTGCCGCCGAAGTCATCGCCAATCTGGTAAGCACCCCAAGCGCCGATGAAATCATTCCAAGCGTATTCGACAAGCGACTAGTACCAGAGATTGCAAAAGTAATTAAATAGGCCAGCCGCGGGGTTACCGGGGCTGGCTGTGGTTGGGGTCTATACCCCGAGTACACGCATCGCACGCCACAGGGCGATTTTGCGGAATAGTCCCGCCAGGAAACGATCGCCGCTATCGTAGTATGAGCCAATCCTAGCGGTGAAGTCGCCCACTAGCATATTGTCGATATAAACCAAGTAGACGACCGTGTCGCCACACCCGATCACGGAGTCGAACTCGTCATATAGCGTCTCTACGCTCTCGCGTACTACCAAATACTTGGTCGCGCTGGCTGGGACGACGTAATACCATCCCGATTTGCGCTCTTTCTCGTTGTAGCCCCATCGCTCGTCTGCGACCGCAACACCGGCCTTCTTCAACTTGTCGATCTCTCGTGAGGTGAGTAGGTACATGTCCGTATCCTTTCGGTAGGAATCGTGAGGACAAATATACTATAGCACAAAGATATAAAATAGGCCAGCCGCGGGGTTGCCGCGGCTGGCGCTAGGGGCTCTACTGATGGAGCAGTGCGGCCAGCACCGCCTCCTTGAAGGCGCGCTTGCCCAAATGCCGGCTCCACCACTGGGTGCGGTGGAAGTCGGCTCTGGAATACTTGCGCACCGGCACGTCCTCTCTGTAGACCTCCTCGCCCCTCACATAGGCACGGTAGCAGATCAGCTGGTCGTAGCCCAGCACAGTGCCGCGCCAATCCACTGGCATAGCTGCCGTGAAGATCACAATGTTCCTGCCCCTCTTCGGAACCTTGGGTTCATGGCCATACGGCCGAATCTTGCTGCGGCGGCGCACTACCACTTCCCGGCGCAGCTTCTTGCCGTCGGTTTGCTCGGCATACTGCTCCCTGGCGGCCTGCCTGGCCTTCCTCAGCCATCGCTCGTTGTAGCCGCGCGGCAGCTTGCTCGGCTTACCAATCGGCGAGGCAAGCTCGTCTGCCGTTGGCTGTGTCACATCGTCTGGGAACATTTCCCATCACCTCTTCCTTGTAGAGTATGATTAAATTATAGAATATTACGAAAGAAAAAGCAAACTATATCACTCGGCCGACTTCATCAAGCGTGGTTTCGCCGCGCAGGGCTGCCAGCACTCCCACCTGCTCTAGCGTCAGCATTCCGCGCGAGCGCGCAGTAGTTTCGATCGCCTCGGGATGCACTTCCGAGATATCGCCGCGGATAAACTTCTGAATCTCTTCATCCACTACTAGCTGTTCCATGATGATGATACGGCCCTTGTAGCCAAATGGCGCATCATCACTTGCTTTAGGTCGCCAGAGTTTAAAGGAATCGAGATTGGGATGGTCGATATCGCCTGGAATCCCTTCCAGTACTTTCCGCACATAATTCCGCGTTGCTTCGTCTGGCTCGTACTCTTCTTTGGTCTCGTCTACCAGCCGGCGCACCAAGCGCTGGGCAATTATTAGGCGGATTGCACTACTAAATATTGGATTTACCCCTATCATATCAATCATACGACTAAACGCCGTGCTTGTGGAGTTGGCATGGAAGCTCGAAAGCACCAAGTGGCCGGTAATCGAGGCTTGGATGGCCGTACGCGCCGTATCGGCGTCACGAATCTCGCCCACCATCACCACATCAGGGTCAAGGCGTAGTACGCTACGCAGCGCATCGCCGAAGGTTTGCCCGTGTGTTGTATCGATGGGGATTTGCGATATACCGGTTAGGCCGTATTCTATCGGGTCTTCCAGGGTAATCAGCTTACGATCCGGTGTATTCAGCGCGTTCAGCATACTGTAGAGCGTCGTCGACTTACCGCTGCCGGTTGGCCCCACCATCAGCACCAGGCCGCGCGGGTGGCTAATAATTTCATCAATTTCCTTGCGCTGACGATCTGGAATACCTAGTAAATCGAGATTTAGTAGCGACTCGTCAAAATTGAATAGGCGTAGCACTGCATCTTGGCCGTACATAGTCGGCACCGTTTCGACACGCAAGTTCAATAGGTGGGTACCCGCCTCTGTAGTAATTTCTTTCTGCATGTGGCCGGATTGCGACTCGTTACTGGCGGTGCTAATGCCGGCACGGCTGGCTAGCTCGCCCATTATCACGCGGTAACGATCTCGGTCGAGGTGTGCCACAGGATGCAGCGCACCATCGACTCTCAGGCGTACACGGATGTTATCGCGTTCGTTTTCAATATGAATATCGCTGGCACCCAGCTTATCTGCCTGGCGGATAATATAGTCAAACAGCTCTTCAGTGGACACCGTATTGAGCGTCTTACTGACTTCGGCAATCGTATCACTGTCGCCTTCCTTGGCGATTTCAATATCATCATAGACTACCTTTTTGGGTGGATCGTAGCGCAGCATTAGTGCCCGGTAACCGCTCAGGCTTATCAGCGAAAACTGCACGCTGTCGCCGCGCTCATTATATTCATGCCGCATACGCTCCAGCACAGATTGCGGGGTACCGGTCGTCACGCCAAATTGGTACACATGGTCGCCGTCACCTTTCACCAGTGGCACCATCTTGTCCTGGTGCATCTTTTCTACTGGCATCACATCAAGTGCGAGCGGCAAATCCTGTTCGAATTCACGCGAATCAAGGTACGGCAGGCCCAGCAGCGCACCGCGCTGCTGAGTAGAGCGCTCGTCTTGCTCGCGCCGTCGCTGCTGGATATCGTCTTCGTTCATTACCTATTAGTGTAGCAAATTGGTTATGATTATTGTAGTGTACTACCTCTTTTTGTCTAAAAAATACTAGATATATGTTCTTTTTACAAAAAGAACCAAAAGCCTTCTCTTTTGCGATAAGAGAAGCAGAAGAACGCCCGCTGCAATAAAGTTTTGCTATTCTCATGTGCTCTGTCTCCATCCCCCGCAGTCGAAAAACTACGACCCCATGAATGGGGATCGGTCAAAAATGGTTCTTTTGTCTATGTATTTTTGACAGAGTTTTTCGAGGAATCTGTGGGGGATATGGTGAGATTAAAAAACTTTACCAAAACAACCTTTAATAGCCACGAGCACTCCCACCTGGAATAGTTCAAAAAACTCTGGGCCGCCGCACGCAAAATCGTTTTTGCGGCGGGCTGCCCGAAGGGCATTTTTTTTGACCGGGTGGGAGCATGCGATGCAAAAGCTGAAGTAGGTACGGTATAGTATGATGTTCGGGCGATCTTTTGGTTCTTTTATCGCAAAAAAGAACATTCTTTGCCTCTTTCTTTTAAAGAAAAGAGGTCGTGTCTTTTGTTTCTTTCCCCGAAAAGAGAAAAGAAAGGATTAAGAAATCCCAATACAAGCTATAATATCCCTAATGCCCCAAATCATCGTCATCGCCCACAACATCCGCTCTACCCACAACGTAGGCAGTATTTTCCGTACCGCCGAAGGCTTTGGCGTGAAAAAGATTATACTGAGCGGCTATACGCCATACCCTACGGTCAAAAACGACGCCAGATTACCGCATATATCAGAGAAGGTTACTAGTCAAATCCATAAAACGGCACTAGGGGCAGAGGCAATTGTGCCGTTTGAGCACCATGACACGCTAGATCTGGGCACGCTACAGCTAGCGGGATATCACATTGTTGCGCTAGAGCAAGCACCGAATAGTATCAATCTCCGGGATTACCAGCCATTAGATAAGCTGGCACTGCTGCTCGGCGAAGAAGTGCATGGCATTACGCCCGAGCTGCTTTCGCAAGTAGACGACATCGTCGAAATCCCTATGCACGGTGCAAAAGAATCATTCAACGTGTCGGTCGCTACTGGCATCGCGCTTTACGCGCTCACCCAGTAGCTACTCTAGCTCGTATTTCTTTATTAACGCTTCAATAAACTCGTTAAGCGCCCCGACATCTTCAGCGTCCGGGCCAAATATAGGCGGGTGCACCATCGGAAGCGTCTCTGTAGCCACTCGCTCGCCGTCACACTCAATAATTATTGTCCAGTTATCAGGGGCTTGGTCGGGCAAATAGGCAGTTACCGTGGCACTGCCAACCTCAAAACTCCCATACACACTCGTCGAGGGCACCTCTCCCTGATTTGCCCGCTCACGCTGGGCCAGGTGTTCTTGCATTTTCTCGTAGGCATCTTGCACCGCCTCTACGCGAGTGTCGCCGATGCCAGGCATAGCAAAGGGAATGAATGGCGGCAAATTGTCAATCGTATCTGTTGTTATATCTTCGGTACTATCGAGCCCGAGCGCCGCCACCAACTCCTCTTGGGTGCCTACAGCGGCACCCGATTTCTTTTTATTGTAACGAAACTCCTTTACAAACAGTCCTGCGTCATATATCTCGCCGTACAGCCGCTCCAGCTCAGCCATTTCACCGCTACGCTCGCGCTTTCTTACTTTTTCTCCCATACTAGCTCCTCTCTTTATAGTTCTAGTATACGCCTCATTTAGTTAGTGTCAATATTACATTAACTATAGTACTCGACAGCCTACTCCCGGCTCTGTGCCTGCATAGCTCGGGGCAACGCCAAGCCGGTGCCATACAACCATTCATGGCCCTGGAATGTACGCACACCATATGATCCTAGCTCAATGTGGGTCGTTGCCGTCTCTATATCGTACGCTCGCTCGCCTGTTTGAATGATGCGGGTCGGTATGCCTAGCTGGGTAAATAGTCCGCGGGCACAGGTAATCATCTCTGCCAGACTAGCGTCGGATACATCGGCGTTATAGAGTTCCAGCTTGTAAAAGTACGGCCAATGCAGCTCATCGTAGACTGGCTCACCGCGGTAGCAGGGGCTGGTACTCTGGGCGCGCTCTGGTATGGGCATGTCGTCGGCCATTAGCTGCATAAACCCTTGCTCGGCCGAGCCCACATGGTAGCCGCCAACGGGGCTTTGCCACTCCAGCCCCTCGTGATCTGGCGGTAGCGTGGCACGATAGGCTGCCTCGCCCACTAGCCAGGGTGTTGGCGTATCCACGTAGCCGTAGCTGGCATAGTAATCTTGCGCGTCTGCCAGTAGCCTAGCGTCGATAGACAGTGCACGGTATTCCCCGCTCATACCCGCCTGCCGTTCGCAAATGCTCTGGCTGTAATATCGGCCATGATGATGAGGTCTTGCAGTGTGGTGTCGGGGTGATGCTTGCCAAGGTATAAGCGGATAGCGCCGACCAGGTCAGAAAGCTCCACCAATTCCATAATTTTTGACTGCTGTTCGTGGGCATCGCGCAGCTCGTCGACTTCTTCTTGTATTTTAGATATTTCGCCGAGTTCACCCTTTTCTATAGGGGTAATGTGATAGCCAGGTACAAATTCTTTCGTCATACTGTATCCTCCTACCTAGAGTTAACCATAGGTTACACATGGCAGATAGAAAGTATATTTTGACTCAAATCTATTTGACAGCTACGCATTCATCGCCGAGAATACGCTGCAACTCAGCACGCAGGGTATCACCCGCATCAACGCGGAATGGTAGGCGGATGGCATTAGTCTTGCTTTCACCCAGCATCATAATGACGTCATTTTGCCCAGGGTAGAGGCCGCAGACTTTTTTTAGCTCCAGCAGCTGCTCGTGGTTATCGGGATTTTGTATGTGCACGTACACGGTCTTCAGTGTTTCGAGCGGTACGTTCACGGCTGGTGCCTGAGCACTTGCAGCCGGGCGAGCAGCAGGAGCGGCCTCCTTTTTAGGGAACTTCTTACGGATAACGGTACCGCGGGTGGTGGGTGCTTGCATTTTGCGCCCATGGCTTTCATATTCGTTCAGCTCGCGGTCGGTAACGATACTAATTTCATCTGCCATCATCTTCGCTTCGTCGGTCATGTTGCCGTCGCGGTCGCGGGCGCTAATAGCACCAGTCACCTTTACTACCACATCTTGCTTTAGCTGGTCGCTGACTTGCTCATACACGCGCGGGAAGACGATCAGCTCGGTTTCGCCCGTTTTGTCTTCTATTCCCACGAACGCCATCTTGGTGCCAGATTTCGTCACAATCGTACGCACAGTGGTTACTAGTCCGCCGATCGTGACTTTTTGGCCATCAATCTTTGGCGTTACACTGCTTAATGGAATCGTCTGCTCCTCGAAGAATGCATCAAAGTTATCGAGCGGGTGGGCGCTAATATATAGCCCTAAAAGCTCGCGTTCCCACATCAGCTGCTCTTTGTTAGTGTACTTTACCGGAGCGTTCTTTAGCTCTATCGACGGCATTAACGTGTCGCTACCACCACCAAGCGCGGCGAATAAATCAATCTGGCCGCTGAGCGCCTCTTTTTGTAGTTTGCTGGCAAATGCTAAGATGTTATCAAGGTTGAACAGCAGGTCACTGCGATCACCTAGGCTATCGAAGGCACCGGCCCGAATCAAGGCATCCCAGCCTTTGCGGTTCACCTTGCTGGTACTCACACGCTTTGCGAAATCTTCCACGCTTTTAAACTTACCGTCGGCATCGCGCGCTCTTATAATTTCTTCGACCGCCGCAACACCAACACCCTTTACCGCTGCCATGCCAAAGCGGATCTGCTTGGCGGCAGGCACTACGGCGAACTCGAGGTACGACTGGTTCACATCCGGACTCAGTACCTCTAGCCCCATGTGCTTGCATTCGGTAATCTCGATAGCTAGGCGCTCGATATCGTCTTGGTCGCTAGTCATCAAGGCTGCCATAAAGGCATCTGGGTAATGTGCCTTCAGGTACGCCGTCCAGTATGCAATCAGCGCGTAACATGCGGCGTGACTCTTGTTGAAGCAGTAGTTCGCAAATTCTACCAGCTGCTCCCAGAACGTTTCGGCCACTTCACGCGGCGCACCGCCATGCTTCACCGCACCCTCTACGAAGTCAGGCTTAATCTTCAGCATCAAATCCATCTTTTTCTTACCGACGGCCTTGCGCAACGTATCTGCCTGGCCGCCAGTAAAGCCGCACCATTCCTTGGCAATCTGCATAAACTGCTCCTGGTATACCAGGATGCCGTACGTATTCTCAAGCGAACTCTTCATACCTTCGTGCAAATACGTAATTTTTTCATCACCATGTTTACGCCTAATAAAGCTATCGATAAACTGCATCGGCCCCGGGCGGTACAGGGCCACCATCGCGATGATATCTTCAAATGTAGTCGGCTTTAGTCCGCGCAAGTAGCGCTTCATGCCGGCAGATTCTAGCTGGAATACTCCGGTAGTGTCACCGCGCTGGAATAATTCGTACGTCGGCGCATCGTCGAGAGGCAGGCTGGATAGATCAATTTCATCCTTATATACTTTGCGGATAATACGCATGGCGTTATTGATAATCGTCAGGTTAGAAAGGCCCAAAAAGTCCATCTTCAAAAGGCCAAGTTCTTCCACCTCGCCCATCGGGAACTGGGTGGCCACCACGCCTTTTTGCGCCATTTCCAGCGGCAGAAACTTCACCAGATCATCTGGCGCAATCACCACGCCGCAGGCATGCACGCCGTGATTGCGGATGGTGCCCTCTAGCTGCATAGCAAAGTCAAACACCTGCTTGGCAGTGGGGTTGTTTTCGTATTCGTTTCTTAAGTCCGCGTCGGCCACGACCGATTTAGATAGCGGAATATGCCTCCCCTGTTCGGGCGGAGGAATCAGCTTAGCTAAACGGTCGGCCTCGCTATATGGCACTTCTAGTACGCGCGCGACATCGCGTACTGCGGCACGAGCAGCCATTTTACCAAATGTTACGATGTTACTCACTCTGGACTGCCCATATTTATCGGCACAATACTCTATCACCTCATCGCGGCGCGT
>JBLMYW010000022.1:0-6105 GCA_050258515.1 Acidobacteriota bacterium
AGCCGGCCCGGGGTAAGTTTGACTTTACTGATTTACGAGCCTTTATTAAGAAAAAGCTATACGCAACCGGTATCTCTAAAGAAGAGCCAGTCGTGATGGTGCTGAACGGCACTGGCGTAGCAGGGGTAGCCCAAGAGCAGGCTGATATATTGACGGAACTAGGCATGACGGCTGTACCGGGTAATGCGCCCGAAGGTAGCTTCCAGAGTAATATGATCTATCGGGTAGGTAAAGCACCTAAAAAACACACCGCAGACAAGTTGAAGGCATTGTACGGTGCTGAGCCAAAATATATCGAATCGATACCTGGCGTCACCGTGGGCGAAGACACCGATTACGTCGTGATACTAATAACGCAGCCCAAACCTAAAACCACCACAGAGTAAGTGGTACAATAGAGGTACGTATGGATTTGCTAAAAATGCACAAACGCCGCTCGCGCCTCAGTGAAGCTGCCTATGTCGTACTGAATATAGGCCTGGCTGCCGCTGTATTTACTATTGTGTATACTGCGCATTCGCCGTGGCTGGCAATGGCCGTGGTGCTGCTAAGCAAGTGGAGAGTGCTTGCAGTGCGCCCGCGCTTTTGGTTTGCCAACCTGATAGCCAATATGGTGGATATTATTGTCGGTGTGAGCGTAGTGGTGCTACTGGTGGCTGCCCAGGGCGGTGCTAACGCGCCCGGTAGTTTGGCGGCGCAGGTTATTATCGCACTGTTGTACGCCGGCTGGTTGCTATTCATAAAGCCGCGTTCGCGCCGGGTTTACGTTGCGTTGCAGGCACTCATCGCTATACTTGTTGGCATTACCGCGTTGTCGCTGGTGTCATATGCCTGGGACTCGTTTTTCTTCGTGGTAGCAATGTGGGGTATTGGCTATGTGGCGGCACGGCATGTCTTAGGTAGTTATGAAGAGGTGCATACAACCTTGTACAGTATGATTACGGCATTTGTGTTTGCTGAATTTGGCTGGATCGGGTTTCACTGGCTTATGGCGTATCCACTACCTAACTCAGGTAATATTCAGCTCTCTCAGCTAGCATTACTAACAGCGCTCTTTAGCTTTGTGGCCGAGCAGGCATACGCTAGCTACCATAAATATGGTACGGTGCGGCGCACCGACATATTACCGGCAGTTATTTTGGCGGCAGCACTGAGTGTTACGATGTATATATTCGCGCTGGTGTTTGGCACCGACGCACTATAAATCCAAGGAGGGTATTACATGGAACAAAATAAACAGTCATTGTCTGCACGCCAGCCGCGCAAACATCCTGTCGTCGTCGTGATAGTCGCGATTATATTGGCGTTAGGCGTAGGCGGCGTGGCATATTGGTACTCCATTACTAACCATGCACCCACTACCTCCCGGCAAACAACCCAGAATGATGGCAACCTTACTCCTACGGGCACTGAGAATGCGATTACTAAGGTGGTAGATAAAGTAGCGCCAAGCGTGGTTTCGATTGTTACAAATACTACTCGACAGACATTATTTGGTGCCAGCCAAGGCCAGGCGGCAGGCACGGGGATTATCCTTAGTAAAGATGGCTATATCCTCACAAACAACCACGTTGTGGCCTCGGCGACTAAGATAGAAGTGGTAGCAACTGACGGAACTACCTATGATGAAGTAGAAGTAGTCGGGGCGGATCCACTGAATGACATTTCCTACTTGAAGATAAAAAATGCTAAAGATTTACAGCCAGCTGAATTAGGGGATTCATCGACACTTCGCATAGGCCAGCAGGTGGTAGCGATTGGTAATGCGCTGGGGCAGTATCAAAACACTGTTTCTAGCGGCATTATTTCGGGTAAGGGCAGGCCGATTACGGCTGGAGGTGAAGGCGGCGATAGCGGCGAGTCACTGACTGACTTGTTGCAAACCGATGCAGCCATCAATCCGGGCAATTCGGGCGGCCCACTCCTTAACTATAGCGGTCAAGTCATCGGTATCAATACGGCTGTTGCTTCCAATGCCGAAGGAATCGGGTTTGCGATACCCGTGAATGCCACTAAAGGTACGTTAAAAGGGGTGTTAGCGGGCAAGGGGGTGCAGCGATCATATCTCGGCCTTCGCTATGTCGAAATTACCGCTGCGGTGGCCAAGCAGTACGACCTACCTGTAAAAAAGGGTGCCTACGTGGCAGCCGATAAAGGCGGCAGTGCGGTGATAGCTGACAGTCCTGCAGGTAAAGCCGGCCTTCAAGAAAAAGATATCATCACCAAAATAAATGATGAAGAAGTCGGTGTGAGCGGTGGCGTATCGACCTTAGTGGGTGAATATGCGCCGGGCGACACCATAGAAGTAACCTACTTGCGGGGTGGCGCAGAGAAGCGGGTAAAGGTAACGCTGGCTACGTATCTCGTAGATTAACGACCAAGCACGACAATATAGCCGCTCGTGGCAATAGGCGAGAGGCTATATTTTTTTGCCGTGGCGATAATTGCAGCATGCTGCTCGGGATCGGCCTCTACGAGCGCAATGCCGCTGGGAGTTAGGGCGGCGGGTAGTTGCTCAAGCAGGCGGTATATGAGCTTTAAACCGCCATCATCGGCAAATAATGCTAGCTCAGGCTCATGCCTGGTCTCAGGTGAGCGCTCCCACGCCTCATCCACATAGGGCAGGTTGGCGAGCACTACATCATAGGGGGCGGGAATACCGGCCAGCAGGTCGCTCTTAATTATAGTGACTACGGCGCCTAATGCCTCGGCATTAGTCTCTGCCACTTTAAGCGCATGTCGGCTAATGTCGGCTAATGTTACTGTGAGCTCAGGCAGTTCCAGCTTGGCAGTGATGCCCAGACAGCCGCTCCCGGTGCCAATATCGAGTAGTAAAGCTGCGTCTTGCGGCAAATGCTTTTTTAGCAAGGTTATGATTTCTTCTGATTCGGGGCGGGGGATAAGCACACTCGGTGTTACTTTAAACAACCGGCCGTAAAATTCTTTGTGGCCGATGATATACGCAATGGGGGTACGATCAAGCCGCAACTGGGCGCGAGCATTGGCGATATCTTTGACGCGCGGGTCAAGCAAATCCTCGCTATGCGCATGCAGCCAAGTGCGGCTTTTGCGGAGGGTATGTGCCAAGATAATCTCGGCATCCAGCAGCGCGCTGGCAATGCCGGCACTAGCGAACTCTTCAGCCGCGTCGCGCAGCCAGATGCGAATAGGGGTAGATATTGACTTTTTTACCATTCTATGCTATATTGTACAGTATAGCCACCTAAAAAACAAAAAGGTTTTATCAATGAGTAACCACTTACCTAAAGATTCTACAGAACATCAGGACACCCCGGAATCCCTTTATGCTACACATGCCAAGTTAGCAGCGGAGCGCGACGCGTTCGCGGATATTCTCGACCCTGTGCTAGAGGCACACGCTCGTTTGGGTAAAATTGCTACACTCTCTATCTCGGAACGATGGCATCATCGCAAAGAGCGGAAGGGGCTGACGACGGTCATCCATAACTACGAGCAAGCCGTTACGGCGAATAGCGGTGATTTCCGCGACTTCCAGGTACAGCAGGCCGATCAGGCGCAGGCTGCTTATGATGCCCATTTAGAGCGGGCCAAGCGGCATTTAGCCGAACATCCTGAGCAATATCCATTGCCTGGCGAGGAAGCCTAGATCACTCAGTAATATTTTGTGCCTTGAGCTCGCGCTCGTAGGCCTGCAAATGCTCAATGAGGTCGTCGATATCGCCGTTCATTGCAGCAGGGATATTGCTGCGGCTATAGCCAATGCGGTGGTCGGTAATGCGGTCTTGCGGGAAGTTGTAGGTGCGGATTTTCTCGCTGCGGTCGCCGGTGCCCACTAGGCTGCGGCGCTCGGCCGTTAGTTTGGCATTTTCTTCGTCGATTTTTTGCTGCAATAGGCGGCTACGAAGCACGCTCATAGCCTTTTCTTTGTTCTTGATTTGTGACTTTTCATCCTGATTGGTCACTACCATGCCAGTAGGCAGGTGAGTGATGCGCACTGCTGAGTCGGTAGTATTGACGCTCTGGCCACCATGGCCGCCACTGCGGTAGACGTCGATACGTAGATCATTGGCATTGATTTGTACGTCGGCTTCTTCGGCTTCGGGTAGTACGGCCACCGTGACAGTACTGGTGTGGATACGGCCTTGGCTTTCGGTAACGGGCACGCGCTGTACGCGGTGCACGCCGCCTTCAAATTTGAGCTTGCTGTAGGGTGCGTCGCCCTTCACCATAAATATCACCTCTTTGTAGCCGCCACTATCGCTAGCGCTTTCGCTCATTAGCTCGGTTTTGTAGCCATTGGCCTCGCACCAGCGCAGGTACATGCGGTACAGTTCAGCGCCAAATAGGCTGGATTCGTCACCGCCGGCACCGGCGCGGATTTCGATGATGATGTTTTTGTCGTCGTTCGGATCTTTTGGCGCTAGCATCACGAATAACTCTTCTTCGATGGCGGCGAGCTTTGCTTCGTCTTCAGGAATCTCTAGCTTGGCCAGCTCTGCCAGCTCGTCGCTGCCACCCGCTAGCTCTTTGGCCTCAAGCAGTTGCTTTTCGGTCGTTTCACGCTCTGTGGCTTTAGCAATGATGTTCTCTAGTTCGGTAAAGCGCTTGTTTTTCTTGGTGAAGTCCGGGTCGCTATAGGCATCGGGCTGCGCTAAAAAATCGCTCAAGGATTGCTTCTCGGCGGTAAGTTCGTCAATATTCAGCTCAATTCGTGGCATATCTAACTATTATAGCAGTAAAATGATTAAAATTACAGAGGTACTATGTTATAGTTGCGCAGTATTGCACATTGCGCTACAATTGATAAGCAAGGAGACAATACAATGAGCACAACCCAGGGAATCAGGCTAGATGATAGCACTAGTCGGCGCCTAAAGCGTCTAGCAAAAGAGCGTGACCGGACGCCACATTGGCTGATGCGTGAAGCGATTAATCGTTATCTTGAAAGCGAGGAGCGTTACGAGCAAGAAAAGCAAGAAGACGCTGCGCGCTGGGAACAGTACGTGTTGACGGGTAGAGCAATCCCTGCAAGCGAGATGAATCAATGGCTGGATGAGCTGGCCCGGCCTAGGACGAGCAGCTAAATGGGAGAGGTGTTATGGTTGCCAGAGGCGCGCGGCGATATCGAGCGCCTATACGAGTTTTTAGCATGTAAAGATATTGATGCGGCTGCCGCCTGCGCCAAGGCAATTCTTGATGGCGCAGAGCTACTGGCGTCGTCCCCCCGTATGGGGCGCCCCATGGATGACCAATCGGGGCGTCGGGAGCTTTTTGTCTCGTTTGGGGCGGGTGCGTACGTACTGCGTTATATGCTAGAGCGACCGAATAGGGTGGTCGTGATTCGCGTGTGGCATAGCCGTGAGTACCGCATGTAAGTTATCGCTCGTAGGTAAAAAACCGTCAGTTAAACCTTGTTGCGGGTAGCAAGCAAGATAATGCCAACGATAATCCCAGGGAGCCATGTCATTACCGCGATAGCGCCGACCGCGAATAGGATAACATTACCAATTGTTCGCAGAGGGGACGGCCCCGCTTCGGAGAAGAGAGAATCGCTCGCCACATGGGCCGTTTCTTGCGAGCCGGCGATAAGGTTAAGGATTACGTAGGCAAGGACAGACACGATAACGAGGGCCGTAGGGGCGACCAGGCAAATAATGCCCCAGGTTGTCTTGAGTTTATTGGCTTTTTGGATGCTTGCCGCATTATTTGCAGGTGGTGTTGGTATGGGTGAGGTGTTTGGTTGCATGGTGCTAGTATACCAAAAAACCGCCCTGATTGGGCGGTAATCTGACCGTTGATAAGACTATTTGTCTGTCTTGGCGGCTTTCTTGGCGTTAGCCTTCTTTGCCTTGGCGGCTAGTAGCGCTTTACGCTCTTCGGCGGCCTTCAGGCGCGCTGCAAAGCGATCGACACGGCCTTCGGTGTCGATGATCTTTTCTTCACCCGTAAAGAACGGGTGAGATTTTGATGAAATGTGTACCTTCACGAGTGGGTATTCGTTGCCGTCTTCCCATGTAATCGTGTCAGTAGTCTGCGCTGTGCTCTGAGTGAGGAACGCGAAGCCCGCTACATCGTCGCTAAATACGACAGGGCGATAGTCTTGTGGGTGAATACTGCTTTTCA
>JBLMYW010000023.1:0-7189 GCA_050258515.1 Acidobacteriota bacterium
AACTGCAGCAAGCTTACGAAGCCGAAATAGCCAAACGCTCGGACGGTGTAGTAGTATGTGACACCAATGCGGTGGCCACCGAGCTATGGCAGCGCCGCTACATGGGCCGGACTACCGCCGAAATGAAGCGCATCGCGGCACGAGATAAAGCCGACCTTTATATCATTACCGGCGACGAAATCCCCTTCGTACAAGATGGTATTCGCGATGGTGAACACCTGCGCCACCGTATGCACCGCTGGTTTATCGCGCATATAAAAAAGACGGGCGTCCCCTACATTGTGGTAACTGGCAATCCGGGCGAGCGGCTTGCTGCAGCGCTTGCCGCTGCTAAGCAAACAATCCAGGCCAATCGTCATATACAGTAATGCTTGTGCTTGCAGCACTACGTAGTCAATGACTATACTAATACCACTATGAAATCCGCCGACTTTCACCCTGAAACATACCGATTTGCTATGGAACAAGCACTTGCGGCCGCTACTAAAAGTGATGATTTGTCTACGCAAGTAGGTGCTGCGCTTGTAAGCCAAGATGGTACTGATATATTGGCTACTGGTGCCAATAATATGCCAGAAGGTATATTGGTATCGCCAGAACGCACACAGCGACCGCTCAAATACGACGTTCGCGAGCATGCCGAGCGCGATGCAATTTTTAGGGCGGCTCGGCTAGGCCGGCAAACGCTCGATAGCGTGATGGTGGGTATATGGGCAGGCTGCAGCCATTGTAGCCGCGCCGCAATCTTGGCCGGAGTCAGCGCATTTGTATCATTCCCATTTGAGCGCGGAGGCACCGCCAACCACTGGGATGATGATATTGAGCTGGGGCGAGAAATGCTACGCGAAAGCGGCGTTGCCGTCGTAGATTACGACTTCCCCGGCATTGCCATCCCACCTCTCCGCCGCAATGGCGAGCTATGGATGCCGTAAGGCTATTTGTGGCTGGCTAACATACGTTTAGCAATAGCCGTTGTCTTGTCTAGCGCGTCCAGAGATGGTGTTTTGCCCTCTACGTAACTAACTATCATCCATGTTTTATCAGTAAGTACATGTAGTTGGCTATTAGTGCGGTTAAAGAAGGCCTGTTTGCCTACGCCCTCTACATCTTGCACGTTATTAGCTTGCTTGTGCGCAGCAAAATCACGCTTATTTTGCGCCACACCAGTATCGTCGTAGCCGCTGCGTACTTTTACCGCTATGACACGCATAGCGTTTTCGTCTTCGTTGCTATCGGTGTAGCTACAATCGCTGGTAGCAGTGCCGGTATCGCCGATTTCTTGGTCACCGTTACCACCTAATACCTCTTTGCCTAAAAACTCTTGGGCAATGGATTTCGTAAGTAGCGTACAAGCACTGGTAGGCTGGTATACAATATCGATACGCTGGCTTTGGTTGTTATACATAAACAGCCCTACGAGCAAGCCCGCCAGGATAATACCTATGCCGATATACAGCCGAGTACGGGATTGATTGCGCGAAATTACAGGTTGCTCATCGGGAGTTTCAGGAGTGCTATTCATATAATTACCAGTATACACTACTGGCTAGAGAAGCGCTTATTCTGCAATTTATTGTATATATTACTACATATTTTGTATAGTTAGTGTTGTATTTACACTAACTATGGATTATTATTGACGTATAGATAGTGTATAAATTACACTAATTAAGTAAAGGAGAACTATTATGAACCAAGAACGATACGTAGACACCCGCCATTTACTGGTAGCCGTAGATGTACAAAATGATTTTATTGATGGCTCACTTGCCGTTAAGGGCGGTATCGATGTAGTAGAGCCGCTTAATACCCTGGCCTATGCAGTGCGCCGCGACTTAGGCCGAGTAGCCTTAACGCGTGACTGGCACCCTGCCGCCACCCCGCACTTTGATACCTGGCCAGTACACTGCGTGGCTGATACCGACGGTGCAGCGTTCCACCCCGATCTACAAGTGAAAGAGGGGGATGTTGTACTAAACAAAGGTATGGGGCAAACCGATGGTTATTCCGGTATCGAGGGTGTAGCTGATGATGGCACTACGCTTGAAACAATGATTGAGCCAGTACATCGAGATGAAAAGGTGCGCATATTCGTGGGTGGGCTCGCCACCGACTACTGCGTTAAAGCTACGGCAGTTGACCTAGCGAGGCGCTACAAAGGGCTTGATAACGTCAGTATCTGCTTAGTTACCGACGCAATCCGCGCCGTAAACCTGCAGCCAAACGACGGAACCGAGGCCGTGGAAGCAATGGCGGACGCTGGCGTACACATCATTAACCTTACTGACGCCCTAGCGCTGGTAGACACGAACAGGCTGGAGCGCGAGTAATGGAAAAACTACTAAATCTGCAAGACCAGTACAAGTTCCCGATGGGGCAGCTAATTTATGAGCAAGAACCCGACGCTGAAGTGACCTTTAAAATGACGAACCGCAAGGCACTAAAGGGCATGCGCATCGCCGACTATGTGAACCCGCGCGAATTGCAAGACTATTACGACAGCCTGCGCGGCCTACAGTTTGGTGCGGACGAACTAGCGATATTGGAAGCACAAACCGACAAACGCTACACGCGCGAGCTCCTAGGCCACCTGGCCACCTTCCGATTGCCGGAAATTGAAGTTGCGATTGATCCTATGAACAATGATGTTACTGCCACTGCTACCGCCGCCTGGAATGATTCATCGCTATGGGAAATCCCCATGCTCAGCGCCCTGCCAGAGCTATACTACCCGAAATATATAGAGGCGAATGGTGGTACGATGAGCCAAGTATGGAACGAGGGCGACAAGCGCATAGACGCGATGATTGCCCTAATGAAGCAAAACCCCGACCTGAAATTCGCCGAGTTTGGTACGCGCCGCCGCTTCTCAAGCGCCTGGCAAGATCACGCCGTGGAGCGATTCGCGACCGAATGCCCGGAAAACTTGATAGGCACAAGCAACCCATGGTTGGCTGCAAAATATGACATACCAGCGAGCGGCACCAACGCACACGAACTAGGCATGACCTATGCCGCACTTATGGAAGCGCGCGGCGGCAACCCAATTGACGGGCAGGCCAAGGTAGTCGCCGATTGGTTGGAACGCTTCCCTGCTATGCCAGTGGTACTTACCGATACATTTACCACCGACGCGACACTAGCGAGCCTAACGCACGAGCAAATCCAGCAAATAAAGAGCTACCGCATCGATAGTGGCGATGAGCGTACTGTCGGCGAAAAGATCATACACTTTTTGCGCACGAATGATATTGACCCGCTAACTCGCACTCTTTTCTTTAGCAACAGCCTTACACCAGAAAAGGCCGTAGCACTACACCGCTACTTTGCCGGCAAAGTGGGCGTGGCATTCGGCATCGGCGGGCATTCCGTGAACAATATGGGCTTCGATGCTGGCCATGATTTACCGAGTATGAATATTGTGGCTAAAGCCGTAGACGTAAATGGCCATGGCACCGTAAAACTAAGCGACGACGAAGGCAAACACATGGGGAACCCCGAAGACGTGGCGCGCTACAAACGATTTGCTACTGAACGCATAGGACAGCGTGTATTAGCGTTCGCATCGTAGTAGTATGAAAGAGAATATGAATGCACTGACCGAACGGCCGCTTCACCCATGGCGTGATCGGCTAGAGCAACTGCCCGAAGGTAAAGGAAACTTTTACCACTGGGGGCCGAACTACACTGTCGACCCGATTGTTATCGCGGATGGCAAGTTACTACTAATACAACGCGGTGATAGCGGCAAGTGGGCCCTCCCCGGCGGATTCGTCGATGAAGACGAAGACACTATTGCGGCAGGCCTACGTGAGCTGAGCGAAGAAACCGACCTAACACTGGATGATACTGATCCGCAGCTGATATACGAAGGGCCAGTGGATGACCCGCGTACGACATTACATGCGTGGCCAGAAACGACAGCTCTACTGTGGCGCACTACGGGCGAGCAGCCGATAGCTGCCGGAGATGATGCCCGGAATGTTGCCTGGGTGCCACTGGAGGCATTACCAAGCGAACTACATGGATCGCACGGCGAATTAATCGAGCAAGCGATAGCGAAGTATGGCTCATGGCAAGAACAGCTGGCCTATTTTGGCGACCGATGCGAAATTACGAAACCGGGCGGTGGGCACATGGGATATGAACGACATGTCGTATCGCTTCCGAACGAAACCAGAGTGTTTGTAAAACATCATAATCCCGAACATTTTAGTGACGGCGAACGCGAACAGCATTCACGCAACTATCTGCAAAAAGAGTTTGACGTATACCGCCAACTCGCCCAGCAAACACCACATATCGCCGAATGCCGAGATTTAATAGGTGATCACACACTTGTATTGCAAGCGTACGATGCGCGTGACGGCTGGCATTGGCGCGCACCAAGCGAGCCCGAGCTTCGCGAAAAGTATATTGCGGACGTATTGCAGGCACTAAAAGAAATTGAGCAAGTATCTTTTGAGGATACGAGCGATATTCCGCCCGCTCACGAATCTTTTGAATACGACGGCTGGGGTGATTATGCCAATAAGCGTGGTGAGATTGCCGCGTTGTTGGCAGAAAGCAGCCTGCCACTTAGCGATGATCTGAGCAGTGCACTTGATACGTTATATACCGATCATCAAGACCGCCAAGTGTCGCCTCGCAACCATTTTGCCCATACCGATATCCGGCAATCCAACCTGGCTTGGCACCCTACTAATGGTGTGCGTATCGTAGACTGGAGCTGGGCTGGCGCAAATGAGCCAGGGCTTGATACGACGAGCTTTTTAATCGACCTGGCAAAAGCCGGTATCGACGTACAAGCGTACATGGATTACTTTGAGCCGCATCACGCGCGCACGTTGATTGGGTTTTGGCTAGGCCGCGCCATATTGCCATCGCCGCATGGCACCAATGTGCGCGAGCACCAGCTTGCCTCAGCCCTTACAGCGTATTCTTTGCTAACGACTGCTCCAGCAGACCAAGAGCGCCTTCGCGCGACGTAGCCACGGCCAAAAAACGCTTGCTATGGCAAAATAATGCATCAGATACACCGGTGACATCAGCCAAATCCCGGTTCATTAAGCCCGCCCACTCTGTCGGGAATGGACGCTTTTGGACAAATGGGTCATCAGGCAATGGTACTGCGTACACCTGCCAAGTCTCGTTAGCCGGTTCTGGGAATACCACGTATTCTAACCCGTCGATATCCGCAACGCATTCAGACATCGCCACCTGGTGGTCAACCACCGCGTATGCCCGATTGCCGGATATTTCTCGTGCCTCGGCTACTTCGCGGGCACTTGCCAAATCCGCAGCAGCCCGTTCGTACAGCCGAGCCAACAAGGCGGCAGCTTGGCCTACGGCAAGATTGAATTGTACGTCAGCCTGTTCTTCGGTGCTGCCGGGTATCGGATTATACAGTTCAATCATCTGCGAAATACCAAATTCGGGAGCGCGCGGATCTTCCACGCTTTTCCGTTCGCCATTGTCGCCAGCATCGATACCGCGTACAAGCCGCTTGTCAATCAGGTCACGTACTCCTTCGTCGCCGTCGCAATATTCTAAGCCGTAATGCAGCCAAATCAGCCCGAACGCCGAGCGCGTCAAACCGTCTTCGCGTTTCAGTGCCCCGTTTTGATGATGATCGTAGCGACGCGCTGCGTGGTCGTACACTCCTCCGACATCGTACACGAAATCCGCGCCCCGCATCACTTCACGGTCCCGCGAGCGAACTACATCAAGATTGGGGTGTAACCTCGAAAGTACAGCCGTCGCGAACACCTCGTCCGCATGAAATTTACCATTGTGCGTTACCGCGACTAATCGTTCTGTCATTTACTTTCTCCTTAGGGAGTAAATTATACAATGCTTTTTAGAAAATTACGAACTTTTGCAAACGGCTTCATTAGTTCAGCGTAGGTACGCTCATTCTCTTCTTGCGTCATTTCGGCGCGGGTGATCTCATAGCCATCGTTTATAAAGAACTTGTCGAACCCAAAGCCATTGTCGCCGCGTGGTGTTTCGCTAATCACACCATGTAGTTCACTATCAAAAAACTCCATACGTTCGCCGTCGTAATATCCGAACGTGCAACGAATGACTGCACGACGATCATTAAACCCGTCGAGCATTCTGCAGCACGCCTCCTCGCCAGCGTACTCAACAAACCATTTGATATAGGGGCCAGGCAACTCGCCTAGAGCAGTGAACGACAAGCTCACATCCTCGACAAGTACAGGACGCTTAACCGTGGCGTAGGCCTGTTCTAATTTATGTTTTACAATCACATGCAAATCAGTTGACTGCAATTCATCTAGTTCTACTTTCTGGTATGGAATATCTATTCCCATTTGCCGCGAAAAATAATCTGCCTTATGCTGGTTGCCTGTGATAAAAGTGGGGATATTAGTCATCTACTTTCTCGAATCTTAGCCGCCTAACACCTTTAATAGTAACTTTTTCGGTAAACATTGCTTGCGGTCTAGCAAATAGTTCGTAGTCAGTTTTGTAAAGCGGACGATATACAACAAGAAGCTCTTCGGTTTCGGTATGAAGCGCTACGCCAAGAACCTCGTACTGTTTACCCGACTTGGTGTGCCGATATGTTCCAAGCTTTAGAGTCATCGTAATAGTCCTATAAACTCGTCTTCTGTAATAATTTTTGTACCATACTGCTGTGCCTTTTTCAGCTTGCTTGCACCTACTTTGCCGCCGGCAACCAGGTAGTCGGTGTCTTTGGCGACGGCAGCCTGGAACGTGCCGCCAAGCGAGCGAATTTTATCGGCGGCTTCATCGCGACCCATACTTTCTAATGTGCCGGTCACTACAAAGCTTTTACCGGCCAGCTTGCCTGTTTTCTTTTCGTACTGTGGGTGTACGCCGAGTTCCGCGAATGCATCCATAAGCGCTTGGTTATCCTCATCGGCAAACCATGCAGCGATACTTTCTGCAACAACTTCACCAACACCGTCAACCGCTTTTAGCTGGTCGATGGTTGCGTGTGCCAGCGCGTCTAAGCTTTCAAATGCGTTCACTATATCAATGGCGGTTTGCGTGCCGACATGCCGAATGCCAAGGCCGAACACAAATCGCTCGAGCGGCGGCTGTTTTTTGTCGGCTATCGCATCAAGCAATTTTTGAGCCGAAATTGCAGCGAAACGATCAAGGCTTAGCAGTTGCTCTTTCGTTAGCGTGTAGATAT
>JBLMYW010000024.1:0-3171 GCA_050258515.1 Acidobacteriota bacterium
CCCTCACCATTGGTGCTGCCACCAGTTACCTATTCGCCAAACGGACGTTGCGGCCAATCGAAGATGCCATGGAGGCTCAAGCCCGCTTTACCTCTGATGCCTCGCATGAGCTGCGCACCCCGCTTGCCGTTATGCGCACCGAGGCCGAGATTGCTTTGCGTGATAAAAAGCCATCGGTGGCATCGCTTAAGAATGTACTTACCAGCGGCTTGGAAGAAGTCGAGCGCTTACAGCTCCTCACCGACCGATTGCTCGCACTGAGCAATACACAGCCTATTGAACTAACAGAGTTTGCCATCGGCGAGACAATCCATTCGGCTGCCCTGCACTTTACTACCGCGGCCAAGCAAAAAGATATCACCCTACGCATAAAAGCCAAAAATTTACCCGCCTATGGCAACCCAGATACCATCGGTGATATATTGGCAATTTTGATTGATAACGCCATCAAATATAGCCCCGAAAAAACGACAGTTACTATTGACAGCAAGCAACAAGGCAATCACACGCTTATTACTGTTGCTGATCAAGGTACCGGCATTCCCGCCGAGTCTATCGACCACATATTCGATCGATTCTACCGGGCAGATCAGTCACGCACCAAGCAACACATTGAAGGCCATGGACTTGGCCTAGCCCTTGCCAAACGCCTTGCCGAGCAAAATGGCGCCATCCTTACTGCCGCCAACCGCAAAACCCGCGGCGCAATATTTACACTGCAGCTTGCAAAAGCAAATAAATAAGCCCTTGTACGGGCACATTTATTTGACTATAAGTTTACTTCTCTTGGCTCTAGGATGAGGGATTCGACCTACGTTCCGCAGGCCCGGAAGTCAGTCAAATGAACACAGTTCATTTGTGACATTCCCTTGCAAAGCGCCCCAGGCGCTTTTCACCCCGAATGAGCATTCGTGTGTTCGAATCCACCTATCCAATAGAATAGCTTAAGCTTTAGGTTGTTTTATAAGTTTACTTCTCTTGGCTGGGGATGAGGGATTCGAACCCCCGAATGCTGGGACCAGAACCCAGTGCCTTACCACTTGGCGAATCCCCAATAAAATTGCCAAGAGTAATAAACTTATTTATCCGTAGTATACCACTGTTATTGTGTCAACTCAAGTAGCTAGCTGGTGCGGTGCGGCAGCTCACGCAGGACTATCACCGCCGACCACACCCACAGTAAGGTAAAAACGATTGTCCATAACCCTACAGATGTAGTAATAGTTGCACCAAATATCCCAGCATTTAGCTGGCTAGCGTTGGGGGCAAAATTCAGCCATACAGCAATTACCAGCCATACTATTGGCGTTGCAAGCACCGCCGCACCTGATATAGCACGCAAGCGCGCACTAAGGCGCATTGATAGCAAGTACGGCAGTGCGGCACAGGTGGCGAGCGGCAACAACACCGCTAGTATGCCCGCTGTTACACCGCCACCGGGCAGCCCAAACCCTTCTATCACCCTAGCAAACTTCTCGTAGGTAAATAACTGTGCAATTGCTATGCCTAGGTACAGCACACTTAAAGTGAGTGCCCTAAAATAGGCCGTATTGGTAAAAAATTCTTTGGGAAACAGTGTTCGCATAAATTGCTTCATATATACTTAGTGTACCACTTTTTACCGCTAGCAAAACGCAAATAGCACCCCAAATAAGGGTGCTATTTAGATATAGTTGTGGTGGATATATCGTAGAGCGATTTTACACTTTTTTAAAAAGGTGGAATTTTTGTTTTTGTAACTTCGCTACCCTTTACTGTACAGTAGCCCCTGTAAAAGCGCAAGCACTTTTTTACCTAATTTTCGGCTTTTTTACTATGGCTAGCGCGCCACTTAGCAATCTCGGCATGGTGGCCGCCTAGCAGTACTTCGGGTACCGTCATACCATTCCATTCTACCGGCCGCGTATACTGGGGGAACTCTAGCGTTTCGCCATCGGCAAAGCTCTCTATAGCCGCGCTCTCGGCACCACCCAGTACGCCGGGGATCAAGCGCACAATACTATCAATAATGGTCATGGCGGGCAGCTCACCGCCAGTCAGCACGTAGTCACCTATGCTTACTTCTTGATCTACCAGCGCCATGATGCGCTCGTCGTAGCCCTCGTAGCGGCCGCAGATAAAAATGTAGCCGTGGTCCGCTTCGCTGTACTCTTGTGCCAACGCCTGCTTCCAGCGTACACCGCGCGGGGTCATTAGTAGCACCTTAGCACCAGGGTCATTTTCTTTAGCCTTTTGCACGGCATTCCATAGTGGCTCTATCATCAGCAGCATACCATCGCCGCCACCATATGGCGTATCATCCACCTGCTTACGCAGGCCTAGGCCGTAGTTCCGCAAGTCAATGGTCGTCAGCTCCACTATGCCATCCTTTTGCGCCTTCCACATCATAGAATTCTCAAATACACCCGTAAACATATCGGGGAATAGCGTAATTACTTGGAACTTTCTCATCTGTACATATTATACAGGAGAGGCTCGCCCCTCAGCTTGTTTTGGAAATAAATTCCAAAACCTACACTCCTCCCCCTAAAGCTCGCCTTTCGGCCCGTCACCCTACAGTGAGCTCGTTAGCATATGGTATACTATAAGCAGTATGGAGTTTGAAACCAATAAAACCGACACCTCGGCGGGTATTAGCGACGATCAGCGCTTAGCTGCCAGCACTAAACGCGTTACCCTTACACCCCTGCACGATATCGCCCGCGACGATGAGCAAATCGTCATACGCCCCCGTGAAGACGTGCCTACCACCGTGCAAGTGAGCGAGCCTAACGTGTATATCCCCAGCGAGAGCGAGGACACCTCTATGTTCCACACCAACGATGAGGTGGTTACCAACGTCGCGGGCATACCGACACATCCAATGCGTCGTACATCAGTATACATCGCACTAGGGTTGTTTGTGGCCGTCACCGGCACCACCCTGTTCCTTATGCTCACTAATTAAATGACTGGCTTCTGCCTACCAAAAACCCACCGTCAAAGGTGGGTTTTTGGTACAAATAAGTCTCTCAAAAATATTTGTTCGCAGCTAAGCCATGATACTCGCTAGGCTTACCTGAATCTCGCAGTTCAAGTGTTCTCGCATGAACTGTTTATGATTATATATCGAGATCGTCTAGTTCTGCAAGCTCTTGGCGCGACTTTTTCGCAAAATCGCTTTCCTTAGTT
>JBLMYW010000025.1:0-2517 GCA_050258515.1 Acidobacteriota bacterium
CAATTTGACCTAAAGGCCCAGCTGCCGTCGATTATCAAACAAATGCAAGCCAATAAAGATGCGATGGTGGATGATTTAAAGCTATGAGCGAGGATGCGAATACACCTGAGCAGGGTTTGCGTTTGCCGCCCAGCGTGGTGAGCAGGGCTGATGTGGCGCGCTTGGCAACCGAGCTAGAGCGCATCGATAACGACCTGAGTACAAATAGTGTGCGCACTAAGGTGGGCGCCGGAACATTCGACGTGCCACCGATGAGCCGCCAGCTGGCAGATTTTGTGCTGGAAAATAAGCTGGATTTAGCGGCAGCAACCACGCGCACCCAGCTCATCAAGCGGGTAGGCGCGATGAAAGATACGCTGCCTATCGTCCATATGACGTTTGCAAGCGAAGCCGACCGTGAAAGCCTGGGGCAGCTAGCCCTGTGGCTCCGTACGTCGGTGCACCCGCAGGCCGTTATAGACGTTGGCTTGCAGCCGGGCCTGGTGGCCGGGGTGTACCTGCGCACGGCTAACCGCGTATTCGACCTTAGCTTAAAGGGTGCACTAAAGCAGGGGCGGGGCATCCTGGCGAGTGACCTGGAGGCGCTACGTGCAAGGGGCTAGCGTATTTGAAAAGTTGGTTGCTGCGGGCAATCCGGTGGGCGAAATCACCGGTATAGATAGCTTTATGGTGAAGGTAAAGGGCTTGCAGCCGACTAACGTGCATGCCACCGTGCGGTTTGACGACGATACCCGTGGCTACGTACACCAAGTGCTCGAAGATCATGTAGTAGTGATGAAGCTCGACCCTTCGCCGCTGCATGTCGGCTCGGTATGCGTGATAGAAAAGCCGGATATCATGACCCCTGTAGGCAAAAATTTTATCGGCCGCGTGGTAAACGTCTTTGGCGAGCCGATTGACGGCAAGGGCGAGATTATCCCCGACCAAGAATGGGATGTCTTTCATAACGCGCCGGCACTATTTGAGCGCGAACTCTTGGACAAGCCGGTAGAAACAGGTATTACCATCCTTGACCTTGAATATAGCTTGGCTCGCGGCCAGCGCATGGCTATGCTGGGCGACAGCAAGGTAGGCAAGACTGCGCTCGCCGCTTCAGTGGCTATTAACCAAAAAAATACTGACCTGACGGTTATTTATGTGCTGATTGCCAAGCGCCAGCGCGACGTGGCCGACCTCGTAACGACACTTACCAAGAATGATGCCCTAAAAAAGGCCGTTGTGGTAGTCACCAACTCGTTCGAATCGCTCATTCTTACCTACCTCGTACCCTACGTCGGCGCAGCACACGGCGAATACTTTTGGCACCAGTGCAATATGGACACGTTGGTAATCTACGATGACCTTACGGCCCATGCGCAGGCCTACCGCGAAATCTCGCTGATTGCGGGTGTATCCCCGGGCCGCGACAGCTACCCAGGCGACATGTTCTACACGCACTCCAGCTTGCTCGAGCGTGGCGGCAAAACCGAAAGTAATCACGCTAGCCAAACGCTGATACCGATTGTGTATGCCCCGGGGGCCGACATTACCGCCTATTTGCCAACCAATATTATGTCCATCACCGATGGCCAGTGGATTTTAGACGGCCAGATATTCAAAGATACGATGCGTCCTGCTGTCAGCACCGCCCTATCGGTGACACGCGTAGGTGGTGTAGGGCAGAATAAACGCCAAAAGGGCTTGGCAGACAAGCTGAACCTGACGCTGGCTGGCTATCGCACCGCCGAAGAGTACGCCCACTTTGGTACCGAGCTGAGCCCACAGGCGCAGGCCGATTACGACAAAGGTAAAGTGTTATTTAAGCTGATGAACCAGGCGATTGGCGAGGTATATAGTTTTGCGGAGCAGCAGTTTTTGATGAGTATCGTGCTGGGCAGCGAGCCGCAAGAAATCGTTGATATAGAAAAGCTAAAAACCAAAGTGCACGACTACGCACCGAAGCTGCAAGAAGACAAAGATATGAATGGCAACTTTGACGAGCTGGCGGCTGCGTTAAAGGCTGAAGTGACGACAATTGATGAGGTGAAGCAAAAGGCGATTGAAAAGGCGGCCAAAGCTGAGGCCGAAAAGAAGCGCCAGGCCGAAGAAGCGGCGAAGGCCGCCGAGGCCGAGAACGCTCCGGCAGCACCTGCCGAGGAGAAGAAGCAATGAGGCGTCCGCTAGAGATTAAAGCCGAAGAAGCCTCAGTCCGTTCCGTTGTAAGTCTTACATCGGCACTCGAGTCCTTGAGTAGTATGCAGATTGCTAAAACGAAAAACAAAGTATTGATTAGTAATCAGTTTTTCGATGAAGTCTGGAATATTTACAAGCAAATCCGCGTGGACGTACTATTTAACTTTGGCCGTGCACCAGAGGAAAAGCCAATTGATAAAGAATTGCTGATACTCATCACCGCCAAAGGCGGCCTGAGCGGCGATATTGACCAGCGGCTTATTCGCAAAGTGGTTGAACGCTACGATGAAACCAAGAATGATGTGTTGGTGATTGGCCATCATGGTGCACTGAAGCTCAAGCAAT
>JBLMYW010000026.1:0-12114 GCA_050258515.1 Acidobacteriota bacterium
TTGTAGATGAGTTGATTGCTCGCCATGGTGATAAAGAAATCGTGGTGTCGTCGGGCGTGTCGCCAAGCGGTACCTACCATTTAGGGACGCTGCGCGAAGTACTAACGGCCGAGGTGATTGCACGCGAACTGAGTCGTCGCGGGCATAGGGCGCGGCATTTGCATATTGCCGATGATTTAGACGTATTTCGCAAAGTGCCAGCTAATATTGATTCATCTTACGAGCAATACCTTGGCCAGCCGCTGTGCGATGTGCCATCGCCAGACGGGGTAGAGGGCAAGAGCTATGCCGACTACTTCTTGCAAGACCTAATCGATGCTGCCACGCAGATGGACTTAAGTGTTGAAATCATTCGGGCACACGAGCGCTACCGCGCAGGATTTTACGTGCCAGCGATCGAGAAAACACTGGTAAGCATCGCTGAAATCCGCCAGATACTAGAAGAAGTATCAGGTCGCAAACTTGACCCCAACTGGACACCAATCCAAATCATTGAAAACGGGCGAGTAAAAAATCGCCAATTTGATACCATCGATACCGAGCACAAGACCTTGGGCTACAAAACCCAAGATGGCGGCGAGGGCACCGCAAGTTATGCGAGTGGCGATGTGGCGCTCAGCTGGCGGGTAGACTGGCCAGCGCGCTGGTGGCTACTCGGCGTAGACGCCGAACCATTTGGCCGCGACCACGCCACGAAGGGCGGATCATACGATACGGGTAAAGAAATAGCCCTCAAAGTATTTGGTATTGAGCCGCCACTACCAGTTCCATACGGCTTTATCAATCGCGTAGGCGACACGAAAAAGATGAGTAAAAGCGCCGGTAACGTCGTGACGGCTAAGCAGCTGCTTGCTATGATGCCTGCCGAGCTGGTGTGGTTCTTTATCCTGCGTTCGGCGCCCGAAAAGCAACTGTATTTTGACGAAGGCGAAACGTTGCTACGGCTATTTGATGAGTTTGCCGCCTTGCTGGTAAACGACAACAGGGAGCCATGGGAGCAGCAGTTGTTAGAGCTTTGCTTGTACGGGGTTAAGGAACAGACCATTAGTAATGTACCTTTTTCGCACCTGGTGGCCAGCTACCAGGCGGCGCTGCGTGACCAGGCGGCAACGATAGAAATTATAAAGCGCACCGAACACGCTGGCATTGCCGAACAGCAGGCCGATATCATTGCTCGTGAGCTACGGCTGATTGATAATTGGCTCACTACGTCGGCACCCGAATCGCTGGTATTTTCGCTGCGCCTTGCGCTAGATACGAGCGAATTTACACCAGAAGAGCGCGAGTACTTCACGATGCTGGCCGATAGTATTGCTGCAGCACCAGAGAACGCGGATGGGGCATGGTTCCACACAGCCATCTACGACCTAAAAGAACGTGTTGCCATCCCGCCAAAAGAACTATTTGGTAGCCTCTACCGCCTGCTCATCGGTAAAAACAGCGGTCCGCGCGCTGGCTGGTTCCTTAGCCTCCTCCCGCGTGATTGGCTGCTGGCACGCCTGCGCCTAGAGCAATAGCCGCGTATGCTATAATAGTGGTATGAAATCTTCACTATCTCAACTCACAGCTGGCGTGTGTATTGTGGCCGTCGGCGCCCTACTTTTACTAGATACGTTGCATATTACCGACGGCGCGTTAGGCACATGGTGGCCACTGTTGCTCATAGTGATAGGTGTGGTGACGCTAGTTAACGACATACGTAATTATCTGTGGGGGCTTGCGCTTATCGCTGGCGGCGTCTTGTTCCAGCTGCGTGCGCTTGATATCCTGTCGGTCAATCCATGGGAGTTCTTTTGGCCAGTTGTTATTATTTTGGCCGGTTTTTCGGTGATTGCTAACCGTAGTAGCCGCCCAAAAATCAGTAAAAGCGAAAGCGAAGATGCATCGGCAATTTTTGGTGCTGTAGACCAAGTAAATACCTCGGCAGACTATAAAGGCGGTAGTGTAACAGCTGTATTCGGTGCCGTAAAGATTGATCTGCGTAAGGCTGTCATCAAAAAAGAAGCGACCTTGCAGGTATTTGCATTCTGTGGCGGCGTCGAGCTGATTGTGCCAGAGAATGTTGTAGTAAAATCTCAGGCAAATAGTATCTTAGGAGGTATTGACAGTAAGCAGTCGGCGGTTGCTACCAAGGACGCGCCGGTACTGTACATTACAGGCCCATTAGTGATGGGTGGCGTAGAGATTAAGGCGTAACCCGTCGAGCTATCATACAACATCCGGCTGCTTACATTGCAGCCGGATGTTGTATAGAGAAGGCAAGACGGTCTATTTATCATTCTAGCGTTTCACTGCTCTCGGCGAGCTCGCCAAGCAAGATATCAATTTCGTCTGATACGATGTCGGCAAGGTCTGGTACGTTAGCCTGTAGCCACTCTAGAATTGTGTCATCACCAGCCTGCTGCAGCTCGGCTAGTTGCTGCGCTTGCTCTGGGGTAAGGCCCAGTACAATTTCATTTATCACGCGCTCATCAAGCGTCGCCTCAAAGTGCTCGGCCAGTGATTGCATATCGGCTTCAACGAGCTCAATACCTAAGTTTCGTACGATATCGGGGGTTAGTATGGCCATAGTCTGTCTCCTTATTTATCTAGCTTACCTGTTAGTATGTTATTCATAGCTATATTGCTGTGCTCATCATGTTTGTCAATGCGGGCTTGCTGCTGGGCCTTGTTCTCACTGGCTGCCGCGGCTGCCTCTTGGTGTGTGGTGCGTTGCTGGCTGAGTGCTTCGTTCTCTGTAGTGAGCTTTGCAGCCACTGCCCGGCGTTTTTCTGCGGCTTGCTGCCAGTAGGGGAGTTCACGCTGCTGGTACATGGCAATTTGTTGCTCGGCATGCTGTACTTGTGTCGCCAGCCCTGCATAGGTTGGGTCACTTTCGGGCAAACCTTTTAGGTGTTCTTGCAGGCTCGCCAGATGTTCCTGAGCTTTTGGCAGGTGTTTTTCGGTGATATCCTTCACTACCTTGTCAGCGTGTGCTGCTTCGGATTCGTACTGCTGTATATGCGCACTGTTTGATTCTAGCTTGCTTGCCGTTCTTGTTTCTGCTTTTTGGGCAGTTTTTTCGGCTTTTGTGTGCACTTGCTGTTCGCGCTTGATGGTTTCGGTACGTACAGCAATATGGCCAACGGCGCGTAGATGCTCTTTAGGAACATCTTTTAGGATGGCGTTCTGTTCGAATATATTGGCGCCTTGGCTTTTTAGCTCGCGGCGCATATCGCGGCGAGCCAGGGCTTGCTTGCGGCGCTCTAGCAACTTACTTTTGTAGGCATCACGGCTTTTTTCGGCGGTTTCGTGTACGCTACGCACGCGATTCGCCATAGTTTCGGTGTGTGCCGCGAGGTTCGCTTGCCGAGTATCGAGCTTTGCCTTAGCGCGGTTAAACTTAGCCTGGCGGCGCATTTTGAGGCGGTGATTGTCAGGCAGGTGAGCGACATCTTGTAGCCTAGATTCGTGGCGAGCGTGGCGAGCTTCAGCTAATTTGGCAAGCAGTTGGTGACGGTATTTTCCAGGGGTCGCAAGCGCATTAGCTGTTTTTGCGACGACCATGTTTAAAGATTTTGCGCGTTGCACGCCCAGCTCGTGGATAACTTGTCGTACAGGATAATTACGCCCCAAGAGCTCGGCATCTTTATAGCGTACCTCAGCATCGGGCTGGGAGGCAATTTCTTGCTTAGCCTCGATAGCCAGCTCTGTATTGGATTGCGCAGGCTGCCCACTAAATTCACGTTTCCAGTGGTCTACGCGCGCCTGATCGTCAGGCGATAGCTCATCGGGGTTATCTACCGTTGCCGGCGAGGTTGCCGTGTCAGGCGCGCCCATCTCCTGCGACCACAACGCAAAATCCTGCTCTTGCTCGGACGTGAGGGCGGGTACGGTGGGGTCATTTTCGGGGTGGGGCGGGAGAGTCTGTAACTTCTCAGCCATTATGTGTTTATTTCCGTTTATTTTATGTCTGTACTGTAGCATAAGCATCATTAGTGCACAAGAGGTGGCAAACTAGGTATTGACATAGTAAGGTACCTTGTATAACATAGAACCATGATGGATAGCGAAAAATATGCTGAACAGTTAGCAACGCAGCTACGTAAAGGCTTTTTGGCGTATTGCGTGCTGAGGGTATGCTCGCGCGAGCCTAAATACACGAGCGATATTATTACGCAGCTGCGTAATGCCGAGCTGGTAGTGGTAGAGGGGACAATTTATCCGCTGCTCAGCCGCCTGCAAAAAGACGGCTTGCTATCACATGAGTGGCAGGAGAGCGAGCAGGGCCCACCGCGCAAGTATTACCGAACAACTCCGTATGGCAGTGAAGTTGTCGAGCACGTAGGACGTAATATTAGCGCATTAACGGCCACGTTAAAGAAGTTATAAAGGAGAAATCATGAAAGAAATTACTCGCGTGCATATCGCTAAAGTCGCTTACGACATAGAAGTGCCGGCCAAAAAGGCGATAGAAAAATACATCGGCAGCCTAGAGCGCTACGCGGATGATCCGGAGCTGCTCACCGATATTGAAATCCGTATTACCGAACTATTAGCCGAGCGTGGCGTCCTAGCCGGCGGCGTCATTGGTACTGACGATATAGCAGCAGTCCGCGCGCAGCTTGGCGAGCCGGCCGACTTTTTGCCTGAAGGAGCTGGTGATATTGCGGTTGGTGCTAGCGAGCTGGACGGCCCGGCGAAGCGTGTGTATCGCGATATCGATAACGCAGCGTTAGCTGGTGTGCTGGCCGGCTTTGCCAAATTCTTCGATATTAATGTGCTGTGGCTGCGGCTTGCATTTATTGTGCTGCTGTTTGCCTCGTTTGGTGCAGTGCTGATGATTTATGGTATTTTGTGGCTGGCTATACCCCCAGCACGGACGGCTGCTGAGAAGTTGCGTATGCAGGGTAAGCCGGTAACGCTTGAGTCGATAAAGCAATTAGGCGAAGCAGAGCAGCCGAGCGGCGAAACTGCACGAATCATGCGGCGTATCTTGCGGTATGGCGCGGGCGTCGTGTTGCTTATAGGGGCGATCGGTACGCTATTTGTCACGCTGTTTATTGGCAGTGGGCTCGTACTGGGCGCCACCGATACTTCACCGATTGCCGGCTGGCGCCCTATGGAATCGGGCTGGCTTGTCGCCGCATTTATCTTGTTTATCCTTGCCGGGCTGCTGCTGGCTGCACTCATGGTAATCCTGGCTATGGCCACACTGCGTTTGCGGTGGAGCAGACGCATCGGTACTACTGTTATTGCTATTATTGCTGGCGGCCTACTACTATTTGGCGGCGGCGTAGGGACGGTGTGGTACGGCTCATGGCAGGAAAACACTCACTACAATCAATTACGCAAAACGACCGGGGGCGCTTTGCCGGCTAACTTTGCCCAAGTTGCATCTGTGACATTTGCCAGTACTAAAGACCGACCCAGCACGTATGTCGCTGTCGAGTATATCGTATCGGACAAAATGCGGTACGAGCTGGATGCGCTGCCGGGCGTAACACCCCACATCACCGTGGCCGATGACGGATCGGCGAGCGTAAGGGTAGACGCTAAAAATGAGCGCAGCCGCCCCTTCGCCTACTGGGGTGATCCGGTACTTCGTATCTACGGCCCATCACTTGAGGCGGTTACCATAGAGTCTGGCAGGGTACACTACTACAATGAAGCCGAACAAGATACGCTGCGGGTAGCGGGCAAGGCAGACTCATTCAGTTTGGCCGGTAGCTATAAGACCGTACGGGTAGAGAGTAGTGATGGTGCCGACATTTCGCTTGGTGATGCGGCTATTGAGGCACTGGATGTAGCCATGAACGGCGGGCATGTAACAGCTGGCGTAGTGCTTCATCTTACGGTTACGGCAGCAGAGGCTTGCCCGGCGCGTGAGCAAAACGACGAGCAGAATCGTGTGGTGGTGCAGGCGGTATCAAGCGGGAAGATGGTGTATAATGCTACCGAACAAGCAGCTAAGACCGTGATAGCTGACTGTGGCTCTGTCATTGTTGGCCGCGAATATATGTATAACGAAAAGGAGGAATAACCTATGAAAACGAATTATATTGTGATTGCGTTGGGCATCGCACTCATTATTGCAGCACAGATTGTGTTTCGCGGTAACGACCAATGGCAGTGGATTCCACGTATTATCCTAACGGTTATCGGTATTGCTACAGCAGGAGTAGCCTGGGAAAATAGAAAGAGAAAGAATAAGTAGGACCTATGATAACCCGGGATATCATACGGCGCGCCGGTCGCAACCTGCGCCAAGCAAAAGGCCGAACCATTTTAACAAGTTTGGCGATTGGTGTTGGGGCATTTACTATCGCGCTTGCCATGGCTGCGGGTAATGGTGGGCGAAACTATCTGGACAAGCAGGTCAGTGCGGCTGGCGATATGCAAGCAATTCGGGTAAGTGCCACGCAAAATTTCGACACCAGCCAAAATGACAAGCCAAAGAAAGTCGGCGAAGCAGCCGCTAGTAAAACAAACTACAAAGAACTGACACCAAACGACCGGAGCAAGATTATCAAGATCGATGGTGTTGAAAAGGTACTACCAATCTTTAGTGTCAGCATGTATTCGGTGGCAGCCAACGGCAGCGACGAATACCAGGGTGCGATGGAAGTACAGTATGATGGCACGGCAATTGACCTCAGTGCCGGCACGCTCGCGGGCGATAACGAAATTTTGCCAGGGCAGGTGGTGCTACCGTATAAATATGTCGAATCATTCGGATTTACCAATGCCGAAGCAGCCATTGGCAAAAAGATTACTGCAACCTTCACGATGAATACCCCAGACGGTACACCATTTACCCGCGATTTTACCATCGTTGCGGTAGACAAACAGCCTAGTAGCCCATTGGCATTCTATTACGACCAATTCCGAATATCTAATAAAGACGGTGAAGAGATTGCGGCGGCGCAGCGCCCCGCAGGTCAGCCAGAAACGTACTTTGCACTGATGGTGACCGCAAAGCAGGGGGTGAACGTCGATGATTTGAAGCAACGAATCGTCGGGGCGGGGAGCTATCAGGCTATGACTTTTGCTGAAATGCGTACCAGTATTATGCAGGTGGTCAACATCGTGCAATACGGTCTGATGGGCTTTGGTGCACTTGCAATTATTGCCAGCATCTTTGGCATCATCAATACCCAGTACATCAGTGTACTGGAACGCACTCAGCAGATTGGGTTAATGAAAGCGCTCGGCATGCGCGGTCGTGATGTTAGCCGGCTATTCCGCTACGAAGCAGCCTGGATTGGGTTCTTAGGCGGTGCCATCGGCGTAGGGCTTGCCTTTCTGGTGACGCTATTGAATCCGGTGATTGCCGATGCACTAAAGCTTGAAACGGGCACAACATTGCTTGAGATGGACTGGCTGCACTCGGGGTTACTGATTGCCGGACTGATGATCGTAGCGATTCTCTCTGGCTGGTTCCCAAGCCGTAAAGCAGCAAAGCTAGACCCAATAGAGGCTCTAAGAACAGAGTAGAGAGAAGGTGCCGCAGGCACGAGCCGTAAGGCGAGCTTTAGCGGGGAGGAAATCGTTTACGAATTTACTTCGAAAACGATTGGAGGGGCGGAGCCCCAACTAAACAATGCTATAATAGGAGATGAAAATGATTGAGGTTAAAAACGTCACCAAAACATACGGCAAAAAGCACAATGTTTTTACTGCGCTTGATGATGTCAGCTTGCAGGTACCCGAAGGTGCGAGTGTCGCAATCTTGGGCAAATCAGGTAGCGGCAAAAGCACGCTTATGCACGTTATGAGCGGGCTTGACCGGCCCGAAGCAGGGCAAGTGCTGATTGACGGCAAAGATATATTGCGGTTGAAGCAAAAAGAGGTTGATAAATTCCGAGCTGAAAAAATCGGCTTCATATTCCAGAGCTTCTTTGTACAGGGTAACGAAAGCGTGTACGATAATGTCAGCTTACCGCTAGAAATCGCCGGGTTGCCAGTAGGCAAGCGCAAAGCGCGCGTGCAGGCGGCACTCGAAGCCGTCGAGCTAGCCGATAAAATTAAGAATAAAGCCAAAGACCTATCGGGCGGACAAAAGCAGCGCCTGGCAGTGGCACGCGCCATAGCTAACGAACCAAACATTATTTTTGCTGACGAACCAACCGGCAACCTCGATAGCCTCACTGGCGAAAAGGTAGAAGATATGCTGTTTGGCTACAATAAGGATAAGGGCGTAACGTTGATTATCGTGACCCACGACCCAGAATTGGCGGCCAAATGTGACATGCTGGTGAGTATCAAGGATGGCAAAATAGAATCAATCAAGCAAAAAACAGCTACACCAAGTAGGCGCATGGTGGTGCAGTGAGGATAACCGACACAATTCGCCGGGCCGGCCGCAGTCTGCGCCAAGCCAAGGCGCGGACGCTGCTGACGAGCCTGGCAATTGCTGTCGGGGCGTTTACTCTTACGCTGGCGCTTGCGGCAGGCGAGGGTAGCCGCCAATACGCCGATAAAATTATTAATAGCAATATTGATCCGCAAATGCTCATGATCGCCAAGGACAAGTCGCTATTTGGCGAATCTGATGGCGGCATGTCATCGTTTGGTGGCGGACTGAAAGAGTATAGCGAAACCGCTACGCAGTACGGTGGTCTGACGCTGAAGGCGCTCTCGGCCAAGGATCTAGAAAAGATTGAACAGCACAAAAACGTCGTGAAGGTGACGCCGTCCTATTTGGTGAGCGCTCAGTATATTACCTTTGCGGCCAAGCCGGATAAAAAATACACTACGGACGTTACGGTGTTTGATACGTCGGTAAAGCCAGAGATCGTGGCTGGTAGTTTGCCTGATGCTAAGCAGCAGATCAAAGATGATGAGGTAGTGGTTCCCGAGGCATTCCTCACAACGCTTGGCGTGCAAGATAAGAGCAAGTTCATCGGAAGCAGTGTGACATTACGTCTGGCCAGGGCTCCAGCTGATTTGAGCGAGCAAGAAATCCAGCAGATAATGGCAAGTGAGGGGCTAGCCGGCTTAGAAAGTCGTATGAAGGCAGAAACCCGCGATGTAGTCCTGAAAGTCCGCGCCGTCAGCAAGCAGTCAGTGACATCATTAAGCGCCAGCAGCGCGCTGTTTATTTCCGAAAACACGGCCCGTGAACTATCCGACTACCTCACCAAGGGTACTGAGCAGTACCGCAGCTATATTTCCGTGATGGCGCTGGTAAAAGAGGGAGTTGACCCTAGCGTAGTAAAGGACGAGCTAAAAAAGAGCGAAATCTATGCCATGACTGCTAAAGATGCCCAAGGCCTGCTGTTTACTATAGTGAACCTTATTCAAGGTATTGTGATTGGCTTTGGTGTCCTGGCGCTTATTGCTAGCATCTTTGGCATCATCAATACCCAGTACATCAGCGTCCTCGAACGCACCCAGCAAATAGGCCTAATGAAAGCACTTGGTATGCGCGGCCGCGATGTGTCACGATTGTTCCGTTACGAAGCGGCCTGGATCGGGTTCTTAGGTGGCATTATTGGTGCGCTACTCGCCTGGGGTGTGGGTGCACTACTTAACCCATGGATTACTGAAATCATCGGCTTGGGCGAGGGTAATTACTTACTCGTCTTCCAGTTGTTGCCAATTGCCGCGCTTGTTGTAGCACTGATGATTGTTGGGGTGGCCGCTGGCTATTTCCCCGCCCGAAAAGCCGCACGCCTAGACCCGATAGAAGCACTACGTACGGAATAAAGTTGACTTTTATACATGCTTATGCTATAATGAAAGTATAAGCTAAATAGGAAATAAATATGTTTCGACGCAGTAGAGAAGCCCAAGCGCCCGCACAACAGATTGGCCCCGATAGGGAGCAGATTGCCGAGCCGACACCCGTGGGCGATGCGCTGGAGCGCGTCCTACGCCATGGAGAAGAGGCGGTGGAGCTAAAACGCCGTACCGACGCAGTCATGGAAGAGAGGCTTACACCGCATGAGGGTCAAGATCCGGGCAAAAGCGAGTCTCTAGATTTTCAAATAGAGTATCTTGAGCAAAGGACATCTAATGCGCACTCGCTTGCCAAGAATGCGGGCAGGGTAGCGCTAAGAAGTTTGCCCAGGAGCGAACGCCGTTACTGGCGAGCAGCCCGGCGAATGCCGATGCCGCACGATCATCAATAGACGTATCTCTACACCTCTGTTATACTACAAGGTATGTTAGACATACGATTCATCAGGGAGCACCCCGAGCGTGTCCAAGAGGCCGCTACGCAAAAAGGTTACACTGTAAATATACAGGAGCTTTTGCGTGCCGATGAATCGCGTCGTGAGCTACAGGCGAAGGCCGATGAACTACGCACTAGGCGCAATGAAATTTCCAGCCAAATGAAGGGCGGTAAGCCCGCGCCAGAGCTAGTAGAGCAGGGCAGAGTTATTAAAACGGAACTTGCTGAAGTAGAGGATCGCCTGCGTGTTGCGGACGAAACCTACACAGCACTACTAAAGGCGGTGCCAAACATGCCATCGGGCGATGTGCCGGTGGGTAAAAGCGAAGATGAAAACGTCGAAATAAAAGTGGTGGGCGATATTCCGAAATTCGATTTTGCACCGAAAAACCACTACGAAATCGCTGAAGCCAAGGGCTGGCTGGATAAAGAGCGGGCCGCTAAAGTATCAGGCGCACGTTTTGCCTACGTGATGGGCGACCTTGTACTGCTGCAACAAGCAATCATTCAATTTGTAATGGCGACGCTAAGTGACCCCGAAAAAATTAAGCAGATTGCCGAGGGTGCTGGGCTGGATATCGACACTCGAGGCTTCGTGCCAGTATTGCCACCGCTGATGATCCGCACCGAACCATACGATCAAATGGATCGCCTGGAGCCACGCGATGATCGCTATAAAATTGAGGGTGAGGAATTATGGTTGCAAGGCAGTGCCGAGCATGTGCTTGGCAGTATGCACGCCGGCGAGATTTTTGATGCTGGAGTGCTACCGCTACGCTACCTGGGCTTCGCCACCAGCTTCCGTAAAGAGGCCGGCACCTACGGCAAGGACATGGAAGGGCTTATTCGTATGCACCAGTTTGACAAGCTGGAGATGGAGAGCTTTACCGAGGCTAAGGATAGCTATAACGAACATCTGTTATTTATTGCCATTCAAGAATACCTACTGCAAGCCTTGCGGTTGCCATACCACGTGCTGATGAAGTGTACTGCCGATATCGGCAAGCCAAATGCTCGCGGTGTGGATATGGAAGTGTGGCTACCGGGGCAGGGCAAGTACCGCGAAACCCATACTGCCGACTACATGACCGACTACCAAGCACGACGCTTGCAGACCCGTGTACGAAGCGAGAATGGTGTAGAGCTTGTCCATACTAATGATGCCACGGCATTCGCGCTCGGCCGTGCCATGGTAGCGATCATCGAGAACTATCAGACTGCCGAGGGTGATGTGGTGGTGCCAGAGGTACTGCGTCCATTTATGGCGAACCGCACAAAGATTTAAGTGGCTAAGTGTGCTATACTATAAGCACAACCAACGGTTAAACGAAGGAGGTCTATAGTGATCGAGAATGTTGATATAACCGGAGTCGGCACCTACAAACCCGACGATCTAACCAAGAAATATATTCGTAAAAAAATCGGTGGCCTAGACAGGCTGGCGCCGCGCCATGCACGCAAAAGCCTGCGGGCGGATGTAAAAATTGCTGAAGTCAATCGTGATAAAGGCAATAAGTACGAGGTAGAGGTACTATTGTTTGTGCCCGACCATACTATTACTGCTAAAGATTCTACCATGAACGTACTAGCAGCAACTGATATTGTAGAGGCGAAGTTATCAGTGCAGTTACGAAAGTATAAGGATATGCACGTACCGCACGTAGGTAAGCGTAAATTACTCGATAAGTTTAAGCGTAGCTACGCCCGCGAAGCAATATAAGCCCCAAATCCCAACCTACCCCACCGGAGAACGCGACCCCAGGACGTCATCCAAGTCGTCGACGTCACTCAAAGAGACGTGGACCCGCCGACCCCCGACGTCCCAGCGGCCGTCCGGCGCGGAGCCAGCCCCAAGCTTGCCATTATCGCACCATGCCCAGTGAGTGGTGTCTGTTGGCGGCTGGCCTACCATAATGGCGGTGAGTTTGTCGGTGAGCATCTCTGGCACGGTTTGA
>JBLMYW010000027.1:0-62069 GCA_050258515.1 Acidobacteriota bacterium
GTCACTTAAGTCGATTGTGCCTGCAGTTGGATTGTATAATTTGATATAGTCGCCGCACAGCACCGAGCTATCAAACGGCGAACAACTGCTGGCATACGGATATATTTCGGTGACGACTACACCTGCATCCACTGGCGCTGCATACAACCCATCATCAAACAGCCCGCGATTGCCTGTCACAAATGGGCTGGCAGCCGTCGAGTAGCTATCGGTATTATAGGCGCGCGTCATTGCCCTATCATAATTCGCCGCCAGTATAGATATATCCTGATTGCGATAGCCGATATGTGATAATCGAAGCGTAGTCATCGGTGAGGGCGAGGCGGCATCGACATCCCAGCCATCAATCACAAAGCTTGCATTCGCTACTACGCCGCTCTTCGAGACAACGACATGCGTAGCCGGTAGTAGCCAGCCGCTAAAATTGGTATGTATTTGCAATGTTCGGGCATTCTGCACATCTACAATATTCCAATCTTGCAACCGAACAAGCGTCTTACCCGTGTTGTATACCTCTACGTATTCTATATCTTTGCCACCGTTACTGGTTGCATAGGCCGTAACTAAAAGCGGAGCGACCGGCGGAAAATTAGTTGAGCCAGCCTCAACTGCCCCAGCAGGATGCGATAACAAACTGCTGGCAATTACGGCTATTACTAAACAATATCGAATAATCCTCACTGAATTTCCCCTAAACTTTTCACCCTAGGGTACACTACGTAAAATCCCGCATGCAACCATAAGCATGCGGGATTAGCGGATTTTACAACAAACTACTCGTCTACTTCAACAGTGATGTCAGCATTGGTATGTACATTCACCACGTCGTCCACGTCATCTAGCGCGTCCAGCACCTTTAGCAACTTACGTGCTGTTTCTGGGTCATCTACTACCACGTCGTTATTGGCAACATATTGCAGCTCGGCGTCTTCTACGGGCAATGCTTCGGCAATGATTGCTTCGCGTACTTTCGCCAGGTCTTTCATATCGGTATATACGGTAATGCCGCCGTCCTCTTCCGCGGCATCTTCGGCCCCCGCTTCCAGCACACCCATCAGTGCATCTTCGCCAGTTGCGCCCACGCGTATCACGCCCTTGCGCGTAAACTGGAATGCCACGCTGCCGGCGTCAGCCATCGTACCGCCATTCTTTGTAAGCGCAGTGCGGACTTCAGGATAGGTACGGTTCTTATTGTCGGTTGCCGTTTCAATAATGATACCCACACCGCCCGGGCCATAGCCTTCGTAGGTAATTTCTTCCAGCGCCGCCGCGTTTTTATCGGCTGCACGCGCAATACTGCGCTGGATGTTGTCTTTTGGCATGTTGGCTTGCCTTGCTTTTTCGATCGCAAGTGCTAGGGCCGAGTTCATCGCAGGGTCGGTGCCACCGCGCGCAGCAATCGCAATCATGTTGCCGATTTTGGTAAACACCGCGCCGCGTTTGGCGTCATTCACACCTTTGTCGCGTTTAATTTTACTCCATTTATTATGTCCTGCCATGTAGGGAAATCTCCAAGGTTAGTTGGTATCGTTGTTACCTTTATTTTACCACGTTTTGCCTTACTCTACTAGGGATGCGTTATACAGCTTGTACTTCGACCTATACTTCATATACGCAACGGCACCCGCCACAACTATGATATATAGTAGCGCGCCCCACCATTGCCAACTTGGCTTTTCCAGCGCCCACGGAATATTCGCGCACCAGTCAATAATCGCGATTTGCAGGCGCAATAATTGCTCGGGCAGCCAGCCCGCAACGCTAACGATAGCCGGCAGCAGCCAAGCCACAAAACCAGCAATGGCCGTCAGCAGCATAATAAACGGAATAATCGGCAGTATAAGCAAATTCGCTAGCGGCGCTATAATACTAAATTGCTGGAACGCCATAATCATAATGGGCAGCGTAACAATTTGCGCCGACACCGTTTCGATCAGTAGCTGCCCCACAAACGGTACTTTATCTTTACCGTAAAAGTACGCCGTAGCAATCGGCGCCACTATCATCACGCCTGCAAATGCCGCAAAACTCAGCAGCCAGCCTAGATCGCCCCATACATAGCTGGGGTTCACCGCTACTGTTACCGCAGCCGCCACGCCAACCAGCGTCACTGGGTGGAATTTACGGCCATAGTACCATGCCCACAGGCCAAGCCCCGCCACGAGCCCGGCACGGGTCATACTCGGGCTCAGGCCCGTTATCGCAATAAATAGCGCAATCAATGAGGCCCCCGAAAGCATTGCCAGGTACTTAGAGACTTTGGCAAATAGTCGCCTGCCCAGGCGCACTAATATCGTCAAGTTATAGCCGCTCGCCACCACAACATGGGTCAGGCCGGTAACTTTTAGCGCCTCCACTAGGTCTGCCGGCAACGCACTCTTTTGCCCCAGCAAATAGCCGATACCTAGGCTCGCCTCTGGCTCGGCAATCGCACTGCGCACCTCTCCGGCAAACCCATCCCGAATCTCCAATGGCACATCACCCGGTACGGGGCGCTCTACACCTTTGCTTTTGCCGGTAATCGTTGCCGCAAAACCACCAAAGCCTGGCTTCAACTGACCCTCCACTGTTACGACGTCACTGCGCCTTGCTGCATCTGCCCCACTGACCGTTGCAAACACCTGGCCCGGCAACTTTTTGCCGCCTATGCTAATATTACCGAGTTTCATACGCTGCCCGCGCGTCGCCGCATCCGTATCATCGGCCACCGTACCTGTTAATTGCACTTGCTTAAAATATAATGGTCGATACGCCGCCAAATCAACCGTGGCAGCCGAGCCACGCGCCAAGCCCAAAAGTGCTCCGCCCACAAATGCCAACGTAATCAGCATTCGCCGCCGGCGCCACATCGCGAGCAGCAGCAACGCAGTGCCAACCGAATATCCCAAGCCAGGCTCAGCCCACCACACCAGCGCCAACGCCACGCCAGCGACAAACCCGAGCGTGCCCGCCGTAAAGTGCCAGGTAATATGAATCCGCTCGCGTAGCCAATACATGGAATGTATAGTAGCATATCTTGACGGGCCCTCTCGGTAAATGGTATAGTGTTTTAGAGCAAAAGCTACGGGCCCGTAGCTCAGCCGGTTAGAGCACCTGCCTTTTAAGCAGGGTGTCATGAGTTCAAGCCTCATCGGGCCCTCCAAAGTAAAATCCCGTCATATGACGGGATTTTACTTTGGCAGCGATACAGCCATGCTAGCGGATGCTACTTATGCTTTTCGCGATGCGCGTGCGGCTTTTTGTAAAACAATATTTCCAGTACCGCCAAGCCTACGCAGGCGGTGATGGCGATATTTTGGTACTTCACAATTTCTAGCACGGTACTTTTGCTCGCTTCGTCCAGCACCACGGCATTACTAAACGCACCGTACGTAAGTACCACACCCAAAATCGCAAACAGCACAGCACCAAATATGCTATGCAAATTAGAATGTGTTTTGGGCGCACGCGCCATTACGAGTACTGCCGGCAAGAGCGTAAGCGCTACGGACACAATGCTGGTGAGTGGCGGCTGTACGATAATAAACCCAGATTCAGCGACCAGTGGCGTAAGGCTGTCCGTCCAAATACTCGCCAGCAAGGCGCCGGCAGCAAGCGCCAGCGTAGGCACGCCTAAGCTACGGCGGCTCAGCCATGCAAATAGGAATAATGCGCCGAAGTACAAGCCAAGAACTATTAAGTAGGTCATGGTTATAGTATAGCACTAACGTTCCAGGAGGGGCTCACCCCTCCGGACTGACTGCCGAAATAAATTCGTCAATCGCCCTCCTCCCCCTAAAGGCTACGCGCCGATTTTATCCTTGCGGGGGCGGCGTTTGGCGTTTTGCTCGATGTATTCGATGATTTTTTCAGCGACGTTGCGCTTGGTAATAAGTTCGGGCGTTTTAATGCTCGCGCTCGAATTTACTTCCAGTACCAGCGGGCCGCGGCTAGATCGCATCATGTCTACGCCGCAAATTGGCAGCCCCATCGCGCGGGCTGCTTTTACCGCAACTTTGCGCTCTTCTTCAGTCAGTTTAACGGGGATACCTTCGCCGCCTTGGTGCGTATTAGAACGGAAATCGCCATCGAGGCTTTGGCGCTTCACGCTGGCCACCACGCGGCCGCCGACTACTAGGGCACGAATGTCGGTACCGGCAGATTCCTTGACGAACTCTTGTACCAAAAAGTTCACGCCCTCTACATAAAAGGCCTGCATTACAGCTTTGGCGGCCTTGGCAGTTTCGGCCAATACGACGCCGTTACCATGCGTGCCACGCGCAACTTTAATAATCAGCGGTGCGCCGCCGGCTAGCTCTACAATATCTTCAAAGCTGGCTGATTCACGGGCAAACACCGTTTTAGGAATCCCCACCCCAGCCTTTGCCAGTACTTGATAGGCACGCAGCTTATCGCGCGAGCGGTTGATAGCCAGGCTGCTTGCCGTCGTAAAGCTCCCTTGGGCCTCAAACTGGCGTACAATTGCCGTGCCGTACTTGGTGTAGCTTTGAGCAATGCGCGGAATTATCGCATCGAAATGCTCAAGGCTCTCGCCTTTGTACCGCACGCGGTTATTATTGCTTTCGATAGCAGTATACGCATCTTTATATTTGATGACTTTCACGTCATGGCCGCGTTTTTTCGCCTCTTCCTTTAGCCGCCTGGTAGTGTAATTACCCGGGCCGTTAGATAAGATCGCAATCTTCATATATTAGCGCCCCTCTTCTTCATCCTTGGGGAAGATGATTCCATATTCTTTTTTCAACTGTACGCGATCAATCGCTGACTCATTTGTATCGACTAAGAAGCGGCGATTTAGCATAGTACGGCCAAGTAAAATTGGGTAAATCTTTTTTGAGCGATCGGCTAGTGTAAACTTGGCTAAAAAGATCTTAGGGCCTAGCTTTACCTTAAAGCGAATATCGTAACGCTCTTCTTCGTGCCCAAATGAATTCGCCACTATCACCTTTTGGAACTTATCAGTAGATAAGCGCTGCGCCATTTGCCCGCATACCGGATGGTCGCCAAATAGCGTGAACGACACCACGCCGTCTTCTTCCGTGATATCGGTGGCATGTACCGCCGAGCGGTATGCACCGGTATCTACTTTTGCTGGCACGCCGTGAATCACAAGATCAACAAAGTCCAGCCGCTCCGAGCGGCCGATAATGAGTTTGTGAAAATCGTTGCGCTTTACCATACTAGCTACTATACAGGGTGTTAGATGTGATATAAATGTTTATCTTGACTATTATAGCATGAGCTATTACAATAGTCAATACTATGGCACATGTTTTAATCGTTGGCAAATCGTTCTCAGGGCTAAAAAACTTCTTGATTGACCAAGGACATACCTATACCGTGCTACAAGACAGCGCTGCTACCAAATTCCCCGAAAAAAAGTTTAAACGGCGAGTAGTAACATCATTTAAAGATCCGAGTAGCTACCTCGCTGCAGTAGATGCGATCCAGCGCGAGAAGCCCATCGATGCAGCCCTTACTGTCTATGAAAATTACATTGTCGCCTGCGCGCATATCACGACACACTTAGGCCTACCCGGCTTAACCGCTGAAGCTGCCGTTGCCTGTACCGATAAAGAAATAATGCGCGCCAAATTTAGCACCGCACCAGAGAAAATCAGCCCAGGCTTTATGGCCGTTCACTCGCGCGAGGATCTACAGGCATTTGCAGCCAGCCACCAATTCCCTCTTATTCTTAAGCCGGCGAATCTTGCCAAAAGCCTGCTGGTGACCAAAAATGACACACTGGAAGAATTGCTGGCTAATTACGACAAGGCGCTGGGTCTGCTTGATAGCACGTATAAAAAATATGCGCCTAATAATACTCCTAAATTGCTGGTGGAGGAATTTTTAGAAGGCAGCGTACATTCAGTGGATGCATTTATTGACGCAACTGGCGAGCCGCACGTGCTAGAAAATGTCGTGGACTACCAGACTGGCTACGACATTGGGTTTGACGACAATTTCCATTACTCACGGCTCCTGCCGTCGCGGCTTCCGGGCGAGACAATTGCGGCAATTCGTCACTGTGCCAAGGTCGGCTGCCAAGCCCTTGGTATGACCAGCAGCCCGGCACATGTTGAAATCATTTTAACTGCCGATGGGCCGCGCATTGTAGAAATTGGCGCGCGCAATGGCGGCTACCGCGAGCGCATGCACCGGCTGGCTAACGCTATCGACATTCCTGCCAATGCGCTGGCGCTGGCGCTTAATCAGCCACTTGATATCGCACCAAAAAAGAACGACAGCGTAGGCGTCTTTGAACTATTCCCTAAAATGCCTGGCATATTCAGCGGACTCACAAACGAGGCTACGCTGCGCGCATTGCCATCGCTCAATTATCTTAGTATCAAAGCCACGCCAGGGCACTTTGTCGGCAAGGCTGGTGATGGCTATAAAATGTGTGCGGTAGTTATTCTCCATAATAGTGATGGGACTATCTTTGCCCAAGATCAGGAGACATTAGCAGCCCAAATCGCCGTGCTTACCGCTCGGGAGTAGCACGAGTGTGCAAATACTCGGCAAGGCCATAAAGCTCTTCAGACAGTACACCTGGTACGGCGCGTATCCCGAAATTGAAGTTTGCCTCTAGCACGACCGGCTGATCGGTGCGCTGATCAATCATAATATCAGCACCGCAAATATCCCTGCCGAGCGCCCGGGAAGCCGCGACTGCTAATTCCGTAATCGCTGCCGGTACATCCTCGAGTGGCAAGTACTGTTTTTCGCCGCCCTGCGAGATATTATTGCGGTGGTCGCCGCTCTGCGCTACACGGCGGTAGACGCAAGTTGCCCGATTGCCCAGCACGATAACGCGGTAGTCCCCGTCGTTTGGGATGGCCTCTTGCGCGATGAATTTAACGTCGGGATAGGTGGCCAGTAGCTCATCGAACTGCTCTCTTGAGGCCACGTAGTGATTATCGTTACCACTTTTTGCCATGATAGATTTTACTATCATCGGGTATGATAGGGTTGCTTCAGCAGCTGCACGCAGCCGCGCCGTACCCGCATATACCGAGCGAGGAAATGAGAGACCTCGGAATGAAAATGCCATATACTGCGCCAGCTTGCTGATTTTTTGCGATACTGCGGTATCGGCATTCACAAAGGCTATACCAGCATGATTACAGTAGTCCGCAATCGTATTGCGCTCTGGCTCGTAGCCATGGAAGTCCCGAATATACACCAAGTCATAGGCGGTAAGCGGAATACCGGCCGCTGCTACCACTGCTTCTGTAGGAGTAATAGCAAACTCAACATCTTGGTATCGCGCAACTGCATACTCATCTTTGCCCAGCTGCTGTAGGCCCTCATAGGTTTTGTATCCTTCGCTCTCATTTTGAGGCTTATCACCGATGAGTATCAATATTCTTGCCATGGCCGGCTTTCCTCCAGGTAGGGTTTAAGTACTGTCATGATATGCTCCGACCAATTGATGCTGGTATCTGCAGGGACGTCCAGCAAGCCAAAGGCATGCAGCTTTACTTGGTCAGTGAGGTCAAGCCCAGTTACGGCTAAGGCTCTTGCCTGCGCCTCGGGCGAGGCTTTTTGTAATTCGTTCATCAATATTGACTCTTCGGCATATACCATCGGCTGCGAATTAATTCCACCGCGGATCAGCCGCAATACGCGATCGGCAGCCTCTTTGGCGGCGCTAGCTTTATTAGAATCTGGCAGTGCACGTAGCTTTGCATCATAAAAAGCCTGTATTGCATCGCCCGTAGAGCCGCCGTCTTCTAGCGCGCGCAGCGCACTGGCGTAGGTATCGGCATAGGGTTTTTGGTAGCCAAATAATTCTTGCTCGGCTTGGCGCTGGCGCACATTGGCGCCCGCTTCACGAAGGCCCGATACGCGCTTGCCTTTTATCTTGGCAATTTTTACGGTTTGGCCGACCGCTTCGTCGGCAGTCGCCTGATTAATATGTTCCAGCTCGTGAAAGCCACCAACGATCATTACATCATAGAGCGAACGCGGTGCGGATGCCACTTTGAATGTACCACTCGTCGAATCAACTTCAAACGTTGTTTTAGCAGGGTTAATCACTACCTGAAATAGACCATCGGCTGCCCTATGTGTGCGACTGGACGACCATGTGCTGGCGTCTTCGCTACTAAGCATGCCCGCTCTGCCGATAATATCCCGGAATATGCGCACCATTTCCTCTGGCTCTAGCATGATTTCTTTCATGCGCTGCATCTGCTCTGGGCTAAATAGACCTCCTTTGGGTGCTTCCGCAGTACCAGTTGCCACTTCTCCCGCGACGCTCGAGGCAACCCCGCTATCGGTATAGCCGACGCCATTACGCAAAAAATCGAGTCGACGGTACAAGCGCTTGCGTGATTCGTCCGCCTCCAGAACCCGCAACAGCCGTGGCGATACTAGCTGCTCCGCTTGGCGTTCTAGGCCATGATTACCCGTTATGACGGCCTGCTCGCGCAGCGTTTCAACCATTGGGATACCTGCAGCCAACAGTGTATTAATCTTAGCCAAAAATACTTCTACGTAGGCTATTTTCGCGTCAGCGATATCAGTACCGCGCGGCACACCCTTTTTCAGCTCTAATAGTATCTCGCGAGCACTGCCAAGATCGCTCATCTTTTTGCTAAAATCTGCCGGCTCAATCACAATGGAGCGTGCTTCAGTAATCTGCCCATCAATTGGTTGGCCAGCTGCGAGCGCAGCGACGACATGCTGCTGGTATACCTCTGTGCTCTTTTTGGATAGTGCGAGCAACTGACTCGTATCGAGCCCAGACGCAGCTACCCACTTATATACATCTTGGGGTGTATCAAACGTCGGCAATTGTAGGCCGTCGATGTGCACCTCGCCACTCATAATGCCTTCGGCAAAAAAGAGCGGTGCGACCGTTGCCTCAACCATCGGCGTTTTTAGCGTATCTTCTAGAAATACACCGGAACTAATCGGCTCCACTAATAGACCTGCCTCAAACTGACGGGCTTCAGCCGTTTCCTCATCACTTAACGGCCGCTCAGGTGCTGCAACTAACGTTTCAGCGAGCACGTCTGCCTCGACACCACTGCGTTCAAGATAAAGACCGCTGTAGCCTATGCGGTGTTCTGAAGTAGCCTCTCTATGATTTGTTTGTGTTTTTGGGGTCACTATACTTTTACAGTAGCATATATACTGTAAAAAAGCAATGGCCGCTTCCCGTACTACTGGCTAAAGATACCGCGCTTTTTAGCGCCTTGGAACTCTTCTAGCAACTCACGCTGCTTTTTGTTCAGCTTGGTGGGCGTATCTACCACTATGCTTACGATGTGTGCACCGCGAGATTCGCCCCTAAGGTGCGGTACGCCATGGCCGGACAGCTTAAAGTCGGTACCGCTTTGCGTGCCAGATGGCACCTTCATCGTTACTACGCCGTCTACCGTTTCGACGTCAATTTCAGTACCTAATGCCGCATCTACCATGCTAATATGCTCTTCGCTTAAGATTAAGTCGCCTTCGCGGGTGAACTTTTTGTGCGCCTTTACACGTACATGTACATACAAGTCGCCCCTAGCACCGCCGCCAATTGCTTCGCCGTGCTCGCGCAGGCGAATCGTCGCGCCGTCGTCAATGCCAGCCGGTATCTTTACTTTGATCGTTTGCTCGCGGCGCTCGACACCGCTGCCGTGGCACTTGGTGCACACCTTTTCGGGTACTTTACCTTTCCCCTTGCAGGTGGGGCAGGTGACTGCTTGCTGGATTGGGCCAAACATCGTATTCATCACGCGTACCTGCTGGCCAGCGCCCTTACAGTCTGGGCACGTCTTCATATCATGCCCCGGCTCTACCGTTGTCCCCTTACAGTGCGAACACTCGTCATCAAGGTTTAGGCTCAGCTTTACTTCTTTGCCGAATACCGCTTCTTCAAAGTCAAGCGTGACACGCGCTTCAACATCCCTACCCTTAGTTGGCCCATAGGTCTGCTGACCACCGCCACCAAAAAACTGGCTGAATATGTCGCCAAAGCCGCCACCAAAATCAAAATTAATGTTTTGGCCGTTAAAGTCAAACCCGCCGCCAAACGGATTACCACCGCCCGCGCCACCACCACTCGCGCCGCCTACGCCGGCGTGGCCGAATTGGTCGTAACGTTGTCGTTTTTGTTTGTCTTTTAGTACTTCGTAGGCTTCACTAGCTTCTTTAAACTTTGTTTCATCACCGCCCTCTTTATCGGGGTGGTATTTTACCGCCAGCTTACGAAAAGCCTTTTTAATTTCATCATCACTGGCCGATTTGCCGACCCCTAGAATTTCGTAATAATCGCGTTTTTCACTCATTACTATCTAGTATAGAAAATTAGCACTCTAAATGCAAGAGTGCTAATTAAAATTTTTCGCGGATGTGGGCAAAGCTATATTCCCAGGTCGCGTCGGTCTTCTTATGCGGATTAAAAATATTGAGCGGGTCATACAGCTGCTTAATGTCGCGCATGTAGCCGAGTACATTCGCGCTGTACATCTGTTCCAACCACGGGCCGCGGATCATACCGTCGTTATGCTCGCCACTTAAGCTACCGCCATATTTTAGCACTAAGTTATTCACTTCTTTCATGGCCGGCTCTAGCTTGGCGCGCTCCTTAGGATCCTCGATTTTCATCAGCGGAATCACATGGAAGTTACCGTCGCCTAAATGCCCGGCGATTGTCGCGAGTAATTTATACTTTTTAATTATCGCTTGCAGCTGCGGCAAAAACTCACTTAGGCGAGCTGGTGGCACCACAAAGTCATCAATAAACGGTGCGGTATGCTTGTCCTTCACTTTGCTGCGCAGCAAGTTGAAGCTCTCCCGGCGCATCAGCCAGAACTTGCGGCTGGATGCCTCGTCAGGGTTCTCTTCCATGTAGGTAAACTTAAACTTTTTAAGGTTTTGCTTGGCAGTGTGGATTTTTACCTTTACTTCCTCTTCGCTATTGCCGGTAAATTCTATCAGCAAAATCATCTTAGGGATACCACGGAATAGTGCCAGTCCGTCAGGGATCAACTGCAGACACATCATCATCCAGCTAATAAACCCCAGGCGCTTAATGAATGCAAAAATAAACTTAAAACTAAGCCATAGCGTGTTGTCGTCAAAGCATTCAAATGTCGCCGGCTTTTGCTCTAGCACCGCTGGGATAAGTTCACCCAAATTATCGATACCTTTCATATAGCACACCAGCGTACCAGAATGACTTGGCTTAGGCACCAGGTTAAGTGTCGCTTCCGTCATCAACCCCAGGGTACCCTGCGCACCCACGAACAGCTTGGTTAGGTCAAAGATACCCGATCCCCTATCCCACACATTCCATAGGTGGTAGCCAGTTGAATCCTTGCTTACTTTCGGTGCAGCCGCCTTGATCTCGTCGTAATGTTTATCTAGCAGGTCAAACGTATCGCGGTACAACCTGCCCTCAAAGGTATCTTTAGCGATTTTCGCATTCAGCTCATCGCGTGTCAGCGGCTTAATCTCATATGCGTTACCATCAGATAGTACCATTTTCATGTTGGTGACATACTTATCGGTTTTACCAAATTCTAGCGATTTCTCACCACCCGAGTTGTTATTGACAATTCCGCCCATACCGGCAAGTTCGCGGCTGGCAGGGTAGCTAGGCAAAATGCTGCCATACTTCAGCGTTTCTACCTCAAAATCCTTATACATCATGCCCGGCTGCACGGTAGCGCTTTGGGCGCTCACATTGGTAGCGGCCGTCATATAACGGCTGGTGTCCATGATGATTGAATCATTAATAGCCGCGCCCGACATATCAGTACCGCGCGAACGAGCCGTCACGCTAAGATTCGGCACGTCTTTTTTATGTTCGCGGGCAAACTGCACGATTGCCTGTACATCCTCACCGTCTTTCGGAAACACCACTACTTGGGGCTTCAATTCAAACAAGCTGGCATCGTGGCTATAAAATTCACGGGTTTCATCGGTTGTATCTACGTCACCCTTAATAATCTTGGCTAGTTCACTTGCTATATCCATATACCCTTATGGTAGCGGTTCCGCCACATAAGCACAAGTAGTATGCTAAAATTAAACTATATAAGGGAGATGGTATGAAAAAAAGCAAAATAACTGACTTCATATTAACCGCTGGCGCACTCGCAATCAGTGCCGGCGTTGCATTGCTGGCGGCACTGAAAATGATCGATACCAATACGGCAATCGTATTCGTTGCACTTAGTGTAGCTTGTGTCGCGATGTCATTAATCGATTTCGAATCGTCCACTACTTCTACCCGCAGCAAAAAAGCCAAAAAACGCCGATAATTTACTGCTCGCATGAAGCTATTTTTCCGTATCATTGGGTCAATATTCGGCACGCTCCGTGCCGAATACAGGCAACTCGCCAACCGCTATTTTGGCAAGGTAGAGCGGTTTAACGGCGATGCGCGAAGTATCTGCGGACAAATACTCAGCTTACTATGGGAGGGGGATTTTTACCGCACCTCCTTAGGCCACTTTAATTTCTTTTGGATGCGTGATTTTGGTACCGTGTGCGAATCGCTCGTAAACACCGGCAACCGCTCACGAGTGCATCACACATTGCGCTGGGCCCTGCGGCATTATCGCCGTTCTGGCCATATGACAACCTGTATCGATAAGGCTGGTAACTGTTTTAACGCGCCAGGCCACAGCATCGATGCGCTACCCTGGCTACTGCATTGTATCGTAGTGAGTGATTTCCCGCTTAATAAGGCCGACGTACGTTTTTTAAATAAAGAACTTATAAAGCATCGCAAAAAGTACCTCGATGACTATGGACACGTACGCACCATGAAATTTGCCGAGATGCGTGATGCCGTACTATACGACCGCAGCGCCTATGCTATTAGCCTTGTAGCCCGCATGACAGAATGCGCCCGCCGTCTGGGGCTAAACGTAGAATTTTCTGCCGCTCAGTACCAGGAATTGCTGGTGCGGCACTACTGGAACGGACACTACTTTCAGGCGGATTTTCATAATAAGGCATTTAGCGCCGAGTGTGCGCTCTTCCCTTTTTTCCTTGGGGTCATTACCGATGAATCTATGGTAAATCAAACCGTTACCTACATCGAAAAACAGCGACTCAACCAACCCTACCCGCTTATTTACACCAAAACGCCCGAAAAATTTCGCTACCACTGGTGGATGACCGCACCTTGGATGCCTAATTACCAAGGCAGTACTATTTGGAGCTGGCACGGCGAATATTATCTGCACTTATTGCAGCGCTACAGGCACCCGCACTACGCGCGCGAATACAAAAAGTTCTGTGAGATGATCGAGCTGCATGGTAATTTCCCCGAGATGCTGAATCTTGACGGTAGCTGGTATAATGCGCCGGTATATCGCGGTGACCCAGGTATGGTATGGGTAGCCTTATTTTTAGAGCTGCCCACCCCTATTCAAAACAGGAAATAGCCTGCCTGTTGTTGGTAAAACATAGCCTTTTTACCCTGCTCTGCTGAATTTCGGCTTATAATATAAGAATACTAACTAAATTCGGGAGGGTTAGAATGCAATTAACCGTTCATAAACGTAAAACATGGAGGCTTTCAGCTATCATCCTAGCGGTGCTTGCTGCCGTGTCAATTCCATTGGCGATACAGCTCCGGTCGGCGTCGGCTGTGGCTACATCCGCCACTATCAATGGCAGTACGCGCGCCATTGACGGCACCAATACCTGGCGCGGTACAAATCAGATGATTATGTACACCTACAGTAGCAGCCAAACAAGTGTACCGACTGCGATGTCAAACCAATGGGGTATTGAGGTCGCTGTTAACGCAAGCGGTGTTATTACCGCGAAAAACGATCGCCTTAGTAGTGGCTCGACTACTGGTACGCCTATTCCGGTCAATGGCTACGTGCTATCAGGCCACGGCTGGGGCACCAGCACTAGCGGCTACACCTGGCTACTGCAAAACGCCACTGTAGGTGCGACCGTTAACCTAAATGGCCAGACGCCAACGCAACCGCCAAGCGATTTTAATAGCGATGGCGTAAAGCTGGCGGCACCAGCCGTAACGGTAAACGGTAGCAACGTTACCTACAACTGGACCGTCCAGACCAACAAGTCTGTCACGTTCCGCTATCTACAGGTAGCCGTACGACCGGGCGACCGCGACACCGGCTTTAACAACAACACGACAGTAAATGGCACCCGCTCATTCACAAGCACGCACTCGCTGCCTAATGGCACGTACACTGCCTTTACTGCCTACTATTTGACCTCTACAAACAAATGGGTAAACGGCCCAAGCGTCGAGTTCACCGTAGGGGGTAGCGCACCAAGCGATACTACCGCACCAAGCGTGTCGGTAACTGCCCCAAGCAACAATACGACCGTTACTAAGGGCGATGTGGTGAATGTTGCGGCGAATGCCAGCGATAATGTCGGTGTATCTCGGGTTGAGTTTGTTATCGATGGCAGCGTAGCCGGCACCGATACAAGCGCACCATATACCTATGATTGGAGTACGAGTGGTGTAAATACTGGTGCACATACCATTGTTGCCAAGGCCTACGATGCGGCTGGTAACACTGCGACATCGGGCACTGTCAACGTGACCGTGGATGCACCAGTAGTACCAACAGTTACTGCAACCGCCACAATGACTAGCGATAGCCAAGCAAAGCTGTCTTGGACTACCACCGGTGGCACCAATCCGACACAGTGGACCGTCGGACGTGACGGCATCGATGCGGGCGGCTACGGCGCCTGGAGTGAAAATGTTCCTGGCGATCGTCGTGAACATGTGTTTAACTACTTGCGCCCTGGTGATACGTACACACTTACGGTATCGGCAAGTGATGGACGGAGTGCACAGGCTATCATTACCGTACCAACCCCGACCCCTACTGACACCACCGCTCCCACCACGAACATCACTGCACCAAGCAACAACAGCTCGGCAGTTATTGGTGATACCGTTGCCATTGCAGCCAATGCTAGCGACAATGTAGGTGTGACAAAGGTAGAGTTTTTGGTGAATGGTACTGTCACAAACACTGATACCTCGGCTCCTTATACTTACGCCTGGGATACAGCTGGCACATCTGCCGGTAACTACACTCTGACCACACGTGCCTACGATGCCGCAGGCAACATAGGTACTTCTGCTGCTGTTACAGTAGCACTCACTTCACCGCAACAACCAACGGTTACTGCTAGCGCAACTGCTAATGGTGATCAGGCGACACTATTCTGGACTACCACTGGCGGTACCGACCCAGTAGAATGGACTGTTGGCCGCGATGGCGTTGATACTGATGGCTATGGTGCATGGAGCGAGAACGTTCCTGGCGATCGTCGCTCACATACCTTCAACTACCTACGCGCTGGCGACACCTATACCCTTACCGTATCAGCCAGTGATGGACGTAGCGCTAGCGCCGTCATCACTATGCCAGCAGCACCAAATCCACCAGCTGACACAACAGCTCCAAGTGTATCGCTGACTGCACCAAGCAATAACAGCTCGGCAACTGTAGGTAGCACCGTTACGCTATCGGCAAACGCCAGTGACAACGTAGGCGTAGCCAAGGTAGAGTTTTTGGTGAACGGCAGCGTGGTGAATACCGATACCACTAGTCCCTACAGCTTCGCCTGGAACACCACTGGCCGCACCGCAGGCAGCTATACCATCACCGCAAGGGCATATGATGCCGCAAACAACGCCACCACTTCAAGCGCCACCACTATCAGCCTTACCAGCACCACACCACCCGCTACGGGCGACTGGCTATCTGGTGTGGCCACAGTAGAAAACGGCAATGGCGCCGACCCAGCCAAGTACTTTGGCGACTGGCGCGGTACACCAATCGAAATCGGCCAAACGTGGCCACACACGCCAGATGTATGGGGCATCAACCCATCAGTTGCTAACTCATGGTCTGGCTGGCAAGGCCCAATCAGCCTATCATACACTCCAGGCCCAGACTGGAAGGGCTTGCAAGGCTGGCGCTCGTACGCAGCTATCGCCCGTGGCGACATGGATGCCTGGTGGCGTGCAGCCGCCAAGCAGACCAAAGAGTTCCGCCAAGGCAAAGGTACTACCTACGTAAGCCCATTCTACGAATACAATGGCGACTGGATGTTCTATTCGGTAAGCCGCACCACCCAAGGCATGGCAGACTTCCGTGCTGCGTGGGAGCGCGTGGCAGCTATCTGGCGCCAAGAGTTCCCAGGGGTGCGAATGGTGCTACCAGCAGCATGTGCCCGCGATGTACCACAGGCCATGATGCCCGCCCAAAACAGCTACGACCACATTGGTTGTACTATCTATAACGCATGGCCATGGCAGGCGAATGGCGGCGAAGCAGTTCGCTTGCTAGAAGTAGGCCGCCAACGTGCGCTTGCGAACGGCAAGAGCCTGGTAATTACCGAGTGGGCGAATAGCGCCAACGGTAGCGTCCCAGGTGGCGGTGGCGACGGCCCTGGCTTTATCCAGGCCTTCCACAGCTACTTCACCCAGCATAGTGGCACTGGCCCTGGCCAACTCGAGTTTGAAACCTTCTTCAATATCGATGGCTACGACCTCGACCACATCCTGCTCCGCAGGAACGGCTCACAGGTGATAGTAAATCCAACGCAGCCACAAACTGCTGCAAAGTACCAGCAGTTGTTCTAACACTGCTCGTACCTGTACTAAATAGCCAGCTTCACCAGCTGGCTATTTTACTACCTGCCGCTTGGAGGGTACAATGATACATATGAAATATGAAGGAACCAAATTGGCGGACTTTACGCCTATCGACAAAGTAACCGAGCTGCAAATCATTGATATATCAGAGGGTACCGGCGCTACCGTGCAACCAGGTGCTAAAATTACCGCCCATTACACGGGCGCATTGTGCAAAAATGGTATCATTTTTCAAAGTAGCCATGATTTTGGCAAGGCTATCACCTTTGGGCTCGACCAAGTTATCAAAGGCTGGACGAATGGTGTGCCTGGCATGAAAGTCGGCGGCATGCGCCGGCTTATCATTCCAAGCGAAATGGCCTACGGCTCAGTGCGAGCCGCGGCCAATATTCCGCCAAACAGCGATTTAGTATTTGATATCGAGCTAGTTGATATCAAATAGCTTCGTTTATAACGTGTTCGCGATATCGGCTGGCGATGCCTCATAACGGCGCATGCCCGGCCCCGATGCTACAACTTCACGGTAGGTAGCTTCGTCAACATCCGTAGCATATGGCGTGCCCTCGGGGCGGCTATATTCGGATGGCGGTGCAGCAGGCATCTCCCTCCAATACTCTTTTATAAACGTCTCGAGCGCTTCTCGCCCCACATGGAGTGAAAAGCCATCCGGCCTCACACCCCAGCCGGCTTCAGATTCTATCCAACGCTGGCAAATAACCAGTTTTTGCTCTTGGCTACGCACTTGTCCTCCTTTCGCTTTACTGCAGGCTTGCAATGAAACCGAGTATCAGCAACGTGCCAAGCGCGACATACAAGCTGTAGCGTGCCCAAATATTTGGCATCAGCGGGTCACCGACGGTGAGCTGCAGCGCCTCTTCTTTGGTGATATCTTTATGGTGCCAGCCGTCTTTTCCCAGCGTTGCGAGGATATAGTGGTATCCCCATGTGGTGCGCGAAATAAACATAAAATGCGCGTAGCGATAGCGATTATACACTACCTGCGTTTCGCTAATTTTCTTTTGTCGTACGGCCGAACCTGATCCCCAAAACACTCTCCATGCTCCAATCTAGGCTATTGTTTGCGGCCCGAAATTGCTTTCCAAATAAATAGCACAATGACCGCGCCCACCACGGCAACAACAAAGCTCCATAGGTTAAAGCCAGTCACGCCAGCGCCGCCGAATAAGCCAAACACCCAGCCGCCCACGACACCACCGATTACACCGGCGATGATATTACCAAGCAAGCCTTGGCGCGCGTTCGTCCCTGCAAACATAGATGCAACCCACCCAGCCAAACCGCCAAGTACGATCCACCCTACAATTCCTAGTCCACCATCCATAGAACACCTCCTTTGGAGTTTATGATTGTACTTACTAGTATACACCCGACTTATGCGACAATCAAAACACCCGCCCATACACAAGAGCGGGTGTTTTGCTAATTTATCGCTTATTTTTTATCTTTTTTGTCGTCTTTCTCGTCTACGACTTCGCCCTCTACCGGCTCGTCTTTTTTATCATCGGCTGCTTCGCCTTCTTCTGGCTTTGCTTCTTCGGCAGCAGCCTGGTACATCTTGGCACCGATTGGCATGATAGCGTCGTTCAGCGCCTTTACGGCTGCTTCCAGCTCATCTTTGTCTTCGCTATCCTTATGCTTTTCAGCTTCCGCTACAGCGTCTTCGATGGCCTTTTTATCGTCATCTGAGATCTTATCCTTGAACTCATCAGGCATCTTTTTTGCCTGGTAAATGGCATTTTCTAGACCATTTTTGGCGTCGATTGCTTCGCGCTTTTTCTTGTCTTCATCAGCGTGCGCTTCGGCGTCTTTTTGCGCCTTTTCGATATCTTCCTTAGACATATTGCCGGAATCTTGGATAGTGATCGACTGTTCCTTGCCAGTGCCCTTATCTTTAGCGGTCACATTGAGTAAGCCGTTGGCATCAATGTTAAACGTGACTTCGATTTGTGGCACGCCACGGGGGGCGGGCGCGATACCGTCTAACACGAATCGGCCGAGCGATTTGTTATCAGCAGCAAACTCACGTTCACCCTGGAGCACGTGGATTTCTACCTGCGGCTGGTTGTCACTCGCGGTAGAGAACGTCTCACTCTTAGAGGTTGGCACGGTGGTATTGCGCTCGATCAGCTTAGTGCTCACACCGCCCATGGTTTCGATACCAAGGCTCAGCGGCGTCACATCAAGCAGCAGCACATCCTTTACGTCACCGGCCAGCACACCACCCTGTATAGCGGCACCCACAGCCACAACTTCGTCCGGGTTCACACCTTGCATTGGGTCTTTGCCGAACAACTTCTTCACGCGCTCAACCACGCTCGGCATACGGGTCATACCACCCACCAGCACGATCTCGTTGATGTCGCTCTTACTCAGCTTAGCGTCTTTTAGTGCCTTTTCAACTGGGCCGTCTAGGCGGTCAAGTAGCGGTTTTACAAGATCTTCCAGCTTCGCACGGGTTAGCTTCAGCTCGAAGTGCTTTGGCCCATCAGCATCTGCTGTGATGAACGGAATATTCACTTCGTACTCGGCAGTAGTCGAAAGCTCCTTCTTCGCCTTTTCAGCCTCGTCCTTCAGGCGCTGCATAGCAGCGTTATCTTTGCGAAGGTCAATGCCATCGGTCTTCTTAAATTCATCGAGGAAGTAATTCACGATAGCGTTGTCGAAGTCTTCACCACCAAGGTGCGTATCACCGTTGGTTGATTTTACTTCAAACACGCCGTCGCCAAGCTCAAGCACCGATACGTCAAAGGTACCGCCACCGAGGTCAAATACCACGATTTTTTCCTCTTTCGCCTTTTCTAGGCCGTAGGCAAGTGCCGCGGCTGTCGGCTCGTTGATAATTCGCTTGACCTCTAGGCCAGCGATCTTACCAGCATCTTTAGTGGCCTGGCGCTGGCTGTCATCGAAGTACGCAGGAACGGTAATAACCGCTTCGGTGACTTTTTCGCCAAGAAATGCTTCGGCGTCAGCCTTGATCTTAGAAAGGATCATTGCTGACACTTCTTCTGGTGTGTATTCCTTGTCGCCCATTTTTACACCCACACCGTTTTTGTGCTTCACGATTTCGTACGGCATAATATCAAGGTCTTTTTGGACTTCTTTATCACCCCATTTGCGGCCGATCAGGCGCTTTACGCCGTAAATGGTGTTTTTAGGGTTGGTAACGCGCTGACGCTGAGCCACCTGGCCCACCAGGCGCTCGCCGCTTTTATTGATTGCTACCACGCTTGGCGTAGTACGATTACCTTCTGCGTTCGCGATAACTTCTGGCTTGCCCGCTACTAGGTAAGCAAAGGCGCTGTTCGTTGTACCAAGGTCAATTCCGATGATTTTTCCCATAAATCTACTCTCCTTTATTTCATTATATATACTTTATCTGATTATATTCTAGCACTCTACCTTGTAGATTGCCAATATCTTCATTGTAATAAAACTAGCACTCTCATGTCAAGAGTGCTAGTTTATAAAATAAATAATGGCAAAAACTTGCTTTTGTAACTACTTAGTCTGCGTGCTCTAAGGCTATGAGAGTAGCCGCTCGCGCGCTCAGTAGTAAGTAGCGTCGCCTCGTATTCTCGTAATGTGTCTCGCGCGCACCGTTACGCACGGTTGCAAGCCGTTCAAGCTCGCCACCCAGTAGTTCTTGTGCCACAAGCGATGACGGTACGCACTGGCCAAGCGCTGGTGCGTCTTCAGTCCATTCGTCCGGACTTGCGGTTGTTTCTTTGCTCCAGCTAGCCCTAATGGCCGCAACGACTGCTTCACGTGAGTGGGGCATGACTATTCTCCTCCCCACCCAATGTTAGATTATGTACTTAGTATAATGCAGAGTGCTTGGGTTAGGTAAATTATTTGCGGGTAACTTTTACCATTGAATGGCGAATAGGGCTACCGCCAAGCGTGTAGCCGGACTGTAGTTCCTCGGCAATTACTTCGATGTCGCCAGTTGCGTCTTCATCAAACTGTACCGCCTGGTGCAGCTCGGGATTAAACGGCGTATCGGCGCTAGCATCGATTTTGGCTAAGTTTAGTTCGCCCAGAGATTTTTCGAGCTGCTTTACTAGCCCGGCCACACCCTTAACCCATTGGTGATCGGCGATATCATCTGGAATATGCGCCACGGCGCGCTCAATAGTATCAATGATAGGTAGTAGCTTCATGATGGCACGTATTTCACCGTCTTGGCGAGCACTGAGCTTTTCCGTGTCTACACGCTTGCGGTAGTTTTCAAAATCCGCGCGTAGGCGTTGCAAATCAGCAGTTAGTTCGCCTACCTGCTGTTCTAGATCTTCTTGTACTTTACTCTTTGCCATTGTTGCCTCATCTGTTATTTCATTTATAATACGTCTTCAAGCATAGTGCCCGCCCGTTGCACTAAATGCATAGTACGCGCGTAGTTTTGCCGCGTTGGGCCAATCACCCCGATGTAACTGCTGTCGCTGTAGGGTGAGCGGAACTTGCTAATAATCAGCGTGGCGCCGCTACTTTTACCAATCGGATTTTCACTGCCGATAAATACATTGAGCGGCTCATTTGGTGCCGCCTCGCGCAGCCACGGCTCAATGTTATCGATCAACCGTGCCACGGACTGTACATGCTGGCCCTGCATATACTCGGGCTGGCTAAATAGCCGGCTAATACCACTGGTATAGAGTTCGCGACCGATAGTTGCAAATCCCATATTGCCCGTCAGCTCCACCAGGCTATCGACAGCGCTGCGAATCGCGCGGTCAGATTTACCTAGGTGCGAATTGACATGAGCCTCGATCGTTCTCGCACTACGATCAAGCCCGCTTGGCAATTCGCTCATGGCCGCCTCGGTAATACCATTCACATAGACACGGTAGCCCTTATCGGTAGGGATGCGCCCCGCGCTGGTATGCGGCGCAGCAATGAAGCCCATATCCTCTAGCTTGGCCATTTCAGCACGAATGGTAGCACTGGATACGCCAAACAGTTTAGCCAGCGTAACACTGCCTACGGGTACGGCAATTTCAGCATACTGCTCAATAATTGTCGCAAGGATTGCTTGTTGGCGCTCGGTCATGATGTTAGTATAGCAAAAATCTGGCACTCATTCAAGTAGAGTGCTAGCTACCCTTTGCCGTCTATGAAATCTGTTCCGTCGTGACCCTTAGCCGGCTTCACTACCCACGCACCGCCATCCCACACCTTTAGCGGATGAGCGCTCCACTGGGAGCCATCCCATACTTTCACTTTACCCGAACGGCCACTTGCCGGTATAGCCCCATATACATCGAGCGATACAACAGGCGTTGGCGCGGTCAGCCCATTCATAGTGGTGGCCGGCGTAGCGCCTAAGTCGGCAAATATATTTAGGGTTGCCTGCTGGATATTCGCGTTCACGTAGTTGCCCCCACGATCATGCACGGCATCTAGCCCCCAGCTCCATTGGCAGGTGCCAAAGCCCACCACTACTGCACCAGATGCATAGCGTTGCGATATGACGCCCCAGTTTAAATCGCCATTACCAGCGTATTCTTGGCCGTTATCATCAGCACGCTTGCCGTCAATGTTAAAAATATGGTTCGCAAGCACCACATACGAACCCTCTGGCTGAGTGGGCAATATTTCGTCCGCCTCAAAGCCAATCAAGCCATTCACTGTAAAATTACCGCTCGTAATAGTCGTATCACGCCAAAATGGATGCGATGCATACTCACTAGCCTGGTAAAAGGTGGCTGCGTAATCATTAACACCGTTCATACGAAAATCAGTACCGGTCAGCAGGTGCTCTGGCTTGCGGCCAGCAAAACGCGTATCTTTCCAGGTGCCCGTCCAGTCGATCGGGTCGAGCGGCGTACCGGCTACATGACCACCCGGCCCCTGCATCGTGTCCTTATAGCACCACATGGTATTGCGCTCAGCATCAAAGCGCGTACGCCAGAAGACTTCGTTACCACTAAAGAACAGTAGATTACCGCCCGCATCACGGTACGCCTCAAATGTATCACGCATGCCATCACTCCAGTATTCGTCGTGCCCGTTGGATACGGCAATATTTGTATTGGCCAACACCGATACGCCCGCATCAACATCTTTCGAGGCAACATACTTTATATCTATACCGTTGCGCTCTAAAAAGCGAATCATTGGTGCTTCGCAGGCCATCCAGTAGGTCTGGGAGATGCCTTCGCGTGTGACAATCGGCCGATGGTAGCTCACCGCATGGGTACGGCTAGCAATATCGCCTAAGGGGCCGCCACTACCATACACCGATTTACCCGTTAGTGGGCTAGCGGGTGTGCCGTAGTAATTGTAGGCTAGCGCCCAGGTAGTATCCGATGTCTTGTAAGCCACATCGGCCGCACGCGCATCGTTGCGCACAATAAACGGAATATAGCTAGCATTATCGCGCGTCACATTACGATACACACCTACAAATAGACCCGACAGTGCATCGGCTGGCACTTCCCAGCTAGCGGTGATGCTCCAGTTGCTACATTCGACACCGTTATTGCTATCCGGGATGATACTCGGATCCGGCTGGCTTGTCGCCGTATTTTCTAGCTCAGCCACTTTGCGCCAGCCTAGCCCGTCATAGTAGCCTATGCGGTAAATATCGATTATCACACCGTCACCATGACAGCTAAAGTCAATTGTTTCACCAGCATTCACACTAAATTGGCGCGTGAAGCCAAGGTTAGAAGTATCACCCGCACCAGCTATTGTGTAGTCTGCCCCCATGGCGCCCTCTTTGGCATTTTCTTCCTCGATTGTGGCGCCAAATGTTGGGTCAAAACTACCATCACCAGTTGGTGCAATGATATCCACCCCGTACCATGTTGAAGTGGCTGCAGTTGGTCGTCCATTCGTGATGCCATACCGACTATTTGATAGTAGTGTCGTATACATTGGCCCGACATCTAGCCTAGTGCCCGGCCACGCATTGGGGAGCGTGGTGTAGTGCTGCAGAGGGCCAGGCAAATATACCGCTAGCAGATAGTCGACGCCCGGCACACCACTATACGGGGTATCAAACAATAGTTCATTCCACCCTGTGCTCGCCGTGAGTCCGGTCTTTACCGCTACTTCGGTATCATTAGCATACAGGCGTACCTCCAGGCCAGACTGGGGTGCTGGCGAATAAAAACGCCCGCCCGATAGTAAGCTCGCTCCAGACAGTGCGCAGATAATACCAAAGCTCTGTCCACCAGGTGCATTATCATTAACTACCCCGCCAGGTGTCCATCCTAAGTCTGAAGGGAAGGCATATTGACTGACTGGCGGTGCGGCAGTTGTTTCGATTTCTATTTCGTCACTTGGCTCGCTTTCGTTACCAGCTTCATCGCGTGCCGATACGCGGTAGTACCACGTACCTACTGGCGCCGTTTCACTGTAGTGTGATAGGGCAGGGCCGCCTACTTGATCTTCCGGTGCTGGAGTAAAGCCCTGGGTGCTACTGCGATACACTACATAGTTTTGCAGTTCTACGTCATCAGTACTATCATCCCAGTCAAGTGTGACCGATTGATAGGTGGTATCACCGGTGAGATTTTGCGGAACTGAGGGCGGCTCGGTATCCGGCGCCTCTATGACCGTATTCATGTAGTGCTCTACCTGCGCTTCGGTCAGGGCGGCGTCAAAGAACCGCAAATCATCGAGCACTTGCTGCTGGTAATCCTCGCCGAACAGATACATAGTATCGTCCGATGCATCGATAGTCCCCGAGACTGCCTGCGACGCCACCTCGTCGCCATCGATATACGCCCGCAGCGTCGTGCCGTCGTAGGCAAGCGCATAGTGCGCCCAGGTACCCATAGACACCTCTGAGGCCGTCAGCGCCACCTCGCCGCCGTTAATGCGTGCCGTAAATACCACATTTACACCATCCGAAGCACTAATACCAAATGTCACATTGCTACTGGTATCAAGTTGGTAGACGCTACGGCTAGAGGTGTCGGCACCTTCACTGCCGCGCCGCGCCCAAAACATCACCGTACGTTCAGGCGTTTCTAGCCAGTCGGCTGCATTAGCAATACGATGCGGCGCGCCACCACCCACCTGGTGCAGAGCATTGCCAGCAAGAGGCATGGGGCGGCCCATACCAAAGTTGCTAGCGCTATTAACGGTCAAATCATGATTGTTACCGGTCGCGTCTTCAGCCGTGGTGCCGCCGGTCTCGTTAAAACCGTATTCGGCAATCGGCTCGGGCATCGGGCCAGCACCTTCGTCGGTGACGATAATATCCGCGCCATACCATGCTTCTGAATGACCAGTAGAGCCAGAACCAATACGGTATCGCCCACGACCACTATTCGGTACCAAAATACTGATATCTGCCTCGGCAAGCACCAGATCTACATCGTCCACCGAACGTATTATATGACCCTGCGGACTTGCAGCATGTACATAAAACATCTGCTGCGGATCGACAAATTCGTAGCCGATAAATACCAGGTCGCCGGGATTGAGCGCAAATGGCGTATCCCAGGTAACCTCGGCCCATCCGGCATTAGCCGACGTGGTAGTTACCTTCTCTACCAGCGGCGCAGTAGATAGATCAACTGCTGCGGTGGTTGATACCCATGCTTTGATAGTAATAGACTGGTTAAATACACTGGGATCGTTAGGAATATATACACGCCCGCCAGCACAGTACCATCCGCTCGCCATAGCGCCGTAGGTATACAGGTAGTTACCAAGTACGATATTTGGCGTACCGTCACTGTATGCAGTCAGTAGATATGGTGGCGTACCTGAGCCAAAAACTGTATGCTGTGCCATCCGCTAGCCCCGCCTATTCACTCAAATCTACCCACAAGTCGCCAACGGATGGGCTGAGCGGGGCAATCGCTGAAATAGTAATACCCTGTATGCCAGAAATATGCGTCGCTCCGGCTGGACCCATTGCCCCCGATGGGCCGACAGGTCCTGTGGCGCCGGTAGCGCCACTGGGACCCACAGGACCTGTCGGCCCAGCTGGCCCCGTCGCGCCTGTTGGGCCAGTTGGGCCTACACCTATATCGATTGCATCCTTAACCTATTGCGCCAACGCGCCTTCAGTAATAGCGCCAGGAGCAATCGCACTAGCCGTTACAACATTATCTTTAAGCGTACCGTCGCTTTTGTGCGCAGCGGCAAGATAGTCGTTTAAAATGTGCCCCCACGAGCCTTCATCGCCACCAGGAGTAGGTAACCGTGCTGCCATAATACTACTTATGATACCATACCTCCCCGGTACGTACAGTGGTTTTGTGACGTTAGTCACTGCCATAGGGGCATCCCGGCGATGATACAATAGACACTATGAAACGCCGCAAATTTACCTTCCACGTTGTCAGCCTGCCCCACACACAGACCACTGCCGAGTATACGCACTGCGCCTTTACCCAGAAGGTACGCAAGTTCTGCAACATGATGACCGATCTTGGCCACGAAGTAATCTTGTATGCCAGTGAAGAAAATGAAGCCCGCGTCAGCGAGCTGGTGACCGTCATTACCAAAGATAAGCAACGCGAACTATTCGGCGACTACGACCATACCAAGCAGCAATTTAACATTACCTGGGGGATGTACGACCCGGCCTGGGTAGAGATGAACTCGAGTACCATACGCGCTATGGCCGAGCGCATCAAGCCGCACGACTTTATCTGCCTGATAGGCGGACATGTGCAAAAAATTATTGCCGATGCCTTCCCCGACAATCTCTCGGTTGAATACGGCATAGGGTATACTGGGCCTTTTGCTAAGTATCGCGTGTACGAAAGCTACTCGCACCTACACCTCATCCACGGTTTGCAGCATAACGAATACCACGGCGACTTCTTTGAAGCCGTTATCCCAAACTACTACGATATCGAAGAGTTCCCGTTTGCCGAGGAAAAGGACGACTATTACCTATTTATTGGACGGCTCAACCAAGATAAAGGCTACTCCATCGCGCAAGAAGTATGCCAGAAACTTGGTAAGCGGCTGATTGTTGCGGGCCAAGGCAACTTTAGCGGCTACGGCGAATATATTGGTGTAGTAGGGGTAAAGAAACGGGGCGAGCTAATGAGTAAGGCGAAGGCGGTATTTGTACCTAGCCTGTACATTGAACCCTTCGGTGGCGTCCATGCCGAAGCAATGCTATGCGGTACGCCCGTCATCACCACTAACTTTGGCGTTTTTACCGAAACAGTGGTAAATGGAGTAAACGGCTACCGCTGCGATATGTTCCGTGATTTTGTAGCAGCAGCCAAAGCAGTAGAAAAGTTCAGCACTGCCAAACGTAAAAAAATCAGGGCTGACGCTCAAAAGCGATTTAGTACTACCACTGTTGCGAAGCAATATGATGAGTACTTTAATCGCCTCGCTACGCTATGGGGTGATGGCTGGTACAGTAAATAAATACACCCTTTAGCGGGCGTATTTATTGGCATTACCTCTAAGAGTCGCTACGAAGCTGAGCGACCACCATAGGCGCTAGCGCCATACCCTAGGCTTGCATTTGCTTGGCCAAGCCTCTTTTTCTGACCTGACTTATCGAGCCCAGCAATTGAATTAACAATTGCGCCTGCGCCAATAGCCGTAAGACCTGCCGCCGCTGCATACTTTAAAAAGTCCTTGCGATCCATCTTTTTGTTCAGTAGTACTGCTACTTGATCTTTGATACCTGACATATTTGTTTTTCCTTTTTATACACCAGAGTATAGCATTATTTTTATATAAGCACAAGTATTTTTCATCATTTACGCCATCCTCCCCACACGCATAACGCCATCTAGGCTTTGCATAGCTAGGCTAGGCATACTGGCGGCCGCTGGTTCAGAACGCGCTGGCAGTACTAGTCGCGGCGGTGACTCGCGTACAGGCACGGCCACTTTTGCCACAGGCCGAGGCGTACGAGCGATGGCGATATCCATTGTTTTGCCGTGAGGCTTGTGTGATCGTGTTGCCAGTAGCTGACCATTGGGCACAACCGTTGCTACTACGGACGGCACTGGCTGAAGTGCTGGTGCAGGCACCGCTATAATATCTGGCTGACGACTGCGCACTTCTGTGCCTACAGTACGTTTGGACTTACGGTTCTTTATCGCCACCAATACTATACCCAATTGGTACATAACTACTATCGGTGCCGCAAGTAATGTTTGGTTGACAGCATCAGGTGTTGGTGAAATTGCTGCCGCCACGATGAATGATCCTAGGATAATCTTACCCTGGGCCTTCATTAACTTTGATGGCGTCAGTGGGGTAGCGGTATTAATGATGAGCAGAATAAGCGGCAGCTGAAAGAGCAGGGCGCCCGCCAGCATATATGTCATAATGAACGAAAAGTATGAATCAATAGTGAGCATGGGGTTAATGTGATTAAGATCAAACCCAGTTAAGAACTGCAGCGCTGCTGGCAGACTAATATAGTACGCAAAGGCGATACCGACGACTGCCAATACAAATGATGCAGTGGTGTAGCCAAGCACAGTACGTAACAGTACTTGACGTACCGCTGGCATAAAAAAACGATACATATGGAATATCAGTACCGGCAACACGCCGATTAGCCCGATATACGCACACACCTTAATAACAAAACTAAAGGCTCCGCCAGGCGTAAGATACACAAGCTCCTGCCCCTCTTTTAGAGGGGCCATCAGATATTCGGTCACTACGCCAAAAAATGGGTACGCTGCTGATGCAATAAGCAAAAATATCAGTACCGTAGAGAACAAACGGCCTTGCAACTCTTTCAGATGATCCATAAGAGTTGGCAAGGCCGATTCGTCCGTAGAAGTATGGTTACTTCTTTTTGCCACCCTTTTCTTTATCCCCGCTTGGTTCATCGCGCATTGCGCCCTTTAGCTCTTTGGCTGATGTTCCGATACTGCGTGCGAGTTCTGGTAATTTCTTTGCCCCAAAGAGCAAGAGGAGAATCACAAGAATAACGACAAGCTCCATTGGTCCAATAGTTGGCATTCGATATTTCTCCCTTGATTTATCTGTATACAAGCTTTATTATACTGGTAACGGTTATTTATGCAAGAGGAACAAAAACAATATGTATACATTTTACACTAACTTCGCCGCAGACTACAACTGTGCCGCCTACGGCGCCGGCAGCTACAATAGCAACCAATCATGTGAGTCACTTACTAACAGTGGTGCGCTAGCCGACACCGGCACCAGTGTCGTCGTCGGTGTAACGGGTGGCGTATTGCTAATCGCGGTTGCAGCCGTGATACTGTTTACGACTCGCCGCAAGAAAAACGCTACTAAATAGCCTCTACCTCTGTACTTTTTTGCATAATTCCATATACTATATCTATGGAACAGCTGTCTGATACTGAATTACAAACGATTAAACAATGGCTTGGTACGGGCTCAATAAATATTTTTGGGCTGCCATTTAGCGGCAAAGATACGCACGGCCATCAATTGGCAGAGCTGTTTGACGCTTCGATTATGGGTGGCGGCGATATATTACGCAACTCCGTTATCCCACAGCATGTACAAGAACTGATTGATGCTGGCAGATTGGCGCCTATTGAGGATTACATACGGATTGTCACTCCCTATCTATCACGCGAAGAGTTTGCAGGCAGGCCGCTCATTTTAAGCTCGGTAGGCCGCTGGCATGGTGAAGAGCCGGGCGTCATGGGTGCTGCTACGGCTGCCGGCCACCCCATGAAGGCAGCAATCTACTTGGTAGTAAGTGAGGCTACGGCACTCAAACGCTACCAAGCATCGCGCGAAGATGAAAAGCGCGGTGCACGCGCTGACGATGCCGAGCATATTTTAGCAACGCGCTTTACTGAATTCCATAACAAAACGTTACCAGTGATTGATTTTTATCGTGACAAAGGCATGGTGATAGAGGTAGATGGCAACCCACCCAAAGCTCAGGTGCATCAGGCAATCCTCCGAGGCCTCTACGAGTTCGCGACTCGCGAATCTTAATCTCGTTTTAGCATTACAGTGAAGGCTTCACTCGGTATATCTACTTTTCCGAATCTCTTCATGCGCTTTTTGCCGCGGGCCTGCTTGGCAAGGAGTTTCTTTTTACGGCTGACGTCGCCGCCATATAGATAGCCCGTCACATCCTTGCGGTAGGCGCCAATATTTTCCCGGGCGATAAAGCGCCCGCCAATAGCTGCCTGCAAACTAACCTCGAACGCCTGGCGCGGCACAACATCCTTCAGCTTCTTTACTACCTCGCGGCCCAGCGCATCAGCCTCGCTACGATGGCACATTACACTGAGCGCATCCACTATTTCGCCGCTGATGTAAAAATCTACCCGTACAAGATCTTCCGCCTGGTACCCATTCAATTCGTAATTAAAACTGCCGTAGCCACTCGTCACGCTCTTAAGCTGATCATAAAAATCAGTTAGCAGGTTCGCAAGCGGCGCTTCAAAGCTAATAAGTGCGCGCTCGTCAATATAACTCAGGTTTTTTTGCCGGCCACGCTTCGTCACGATCAGCTGAATCACGGCACCAATATAATCTTGCGGCACGACAATTTCGCCGGTGATCCATGGTTCACGGATTTCACTTACCCTGGCGACATCGGGCAGTTCCGATGCGCTCTTAATATCCAGTTCTTCGCCGTTGGTCAGTGTCACCTGATAGTCAGTGCTCGGATTTGTCACCACAAGGTCAAGGTTATATTCGCGCTCCAGCCGCTCGCGAACAATATCCATGTGCAGTAGGCCCAAAAAGCCAATGCGCACACCATAGCCAAGTACCGGCGAATTCTCCGGCTCAAACTGCAACGCCGAATCACTCAAACTCAGCTTTTCAATTGCCTCTTTGAGGTCATTGTAATCTTCGTTACTCACTGGGAAAAATCCTGCGTACACGAACGGCTGGACGTTTTTGTACCCAGGCAGCGGTGCTGCAGCATGCGCCCGCCGTACCGTGATTGTATCGCCCACCTTCGCATCACGAGTGGTCTTAAGGTTCGTCACGATATACCCGATTTCGCCAGTAGCTATCTCTGGATCAGGGTTCATTGCCGGGCTCAGGTGCCCCACTTCAAGGGCTAGGCCATGCGCACCGGTGGCAAGCATTTCTATGGTGTCGCCTTTTTTTATCACTCCGTCTATAAGCCGTGTATACAAAATAACACCGCGGTAATCATCGTAGTAGCTGTCAAATATTAGTGCCCGAGTAACGTCATTTGCTTGCCCCTTCGGTGCCGGTACGCGGGTTACGATTGCCTCTAGCACCTGGTCGACATTTTCACCAGTCTTGGCCGAAATCTTGATAATCTCTTCCTCTTTGCAGCCAAGCAAGTTGATGACTTCTTTACTAACACGCGGTACATCAGCCGCTGGCAAATCAACTTTGTTTAACACTGGAATAATCGTCAAATCCTGCTCAAGCGCCAAGTACACATTTGCGAGCGTTTGCGCCTGGATGCCCTGGCTTGCATCGACTACCAGCACCGCGCCTTCGCAGGCCTGCAAACTGCGACTCACCTCATAGCTAAAATCCACGTGCCCTGGCGTATCTATCAAATTTAAGTCAATACCGTCATACCGCATGCGTACCGGGGCAAGCTTAATCGTAATTCCCTTTTCACGCTCTAGCTCCATACTATCGAGCAGTTGCGATTTCATATCGCGCTTCTCTACGGTACCGGTTACTTCCATCATCCGATCAGCTAACGTGCTCTTACCGTGATCAATGTGGGCGATAATACAAAAATTCCTAATGTGGGCTTGATCCATCGTTACCTGCGTCTCCCGAACACTATTGTCGAAACGCGCGCCACCACCGGCTCTGCTTCATCTAATTTCAACTTTTTACTCACTATTACATACACGATAAAGCTTACTGTCGTAATCACAACAAACTTAGGTAGCGTCGCCAAGAGACCTTGGTCGTCGGCGCGCAGCTGCAAGAATTGCAGTGTCACATATGTTACCACTGCCATAATAGCACTGGCAATGAGCATTTTACCCACCGCTATGCGGAAATACTTGTTAAATATACCTGGGGTTTTGCGCTGCAATACAGCAAACAGTATGGCTACTTCTACTACTGCTACGATAGACTGCGCCCAAGCCAGCCCATACGGGCCCCAGCCAAACTGCATTGAAAAGAGCACTGCCAGTACGATATTTAACGTAATCGTAAACAGCGATATGTATAGCGGTGTTTTGGTATCTTGCTGGGCATAAAACGTCCGTGCTGCAATATGGTAAACGGTACGAAAGAGTATCGATACGACAAGCGCGCCCAAGAGCCCCGCAATCAACACATTACCACCCTCTTTAATAAACGTTGCGATATAGCCGCGAGCAAAAAATGTTACGACGGCGATCGGCAGCGCCAGCCAAATAATCCAGCGGAGCACCTGGCGTAACTCTTGCTTAAACAAGTCTACTCTGCCCTCGGCTAGCCGCTCCGTCATACTTGGGAACGCTGCATTACTAATTGCTACGCCAATTAAATTTACCGGCATCAGGCTCAGTGCCGACGCCTGCTGGTACGCACGCATTACGCCATCACCCATGCGCGATGCCAGGTTCATTTCTACAATACCGTTTACATAGTCAATCCCTTGGTCAAGCGAACGCGGCGGCAGCAACCGTAGCACCTGCCGAAATCCTTTATTGCGCCAATTGATCTTCATGCGGTAGTCAAAGCCAAGGCCCACGAGGCCAATCGAGCTCACAATCAGCTGCAGCATAGCACCTAGTACCACGCCTAGCGCCACACCCATGATGCCGCCTTCAAACACTTGCCAGCCGAATATTGTAATACCGCCTGTAAAATATTTAGCGCCGATAATAATACCTAAATTGTAAATGGTTGGTGCTAGCGCCAAGAAGGTAAAGCGCCCTACCGCCTGCTGCATGCTGGCTACTACGGTGGCGACAGCAAAAAGGAATGGATTTACCGCGATAATGCGCATCATGCTAATGGCCAAGCTGCGTCCCTGCTCGTCGAGCCCGGGCCCCACAATATAGCGCACCAATGGGTCGGCAAAGATAATAATTAAAATACTAGCAACAAGCGTCAATACAGCCAAGAAATTCACCAGGCTGGAGCTTAACTCCCAAGCCGACTTTTTATTACCACCAGCCAAGCGCTGATTAAATACCGGGATGAATGATACGCTCAGTGCACCTGATACCAGTATAAAAAACATGAAGTCTGGTATGGTAAAGGCCGCCGTATACGCATCAATCCCTGCGGGGTAATTATCCAGGTATAAGCCGTTCAGCAAACGGTCACGGTAAATACCGAGCAGGCTCGAAATCAACGTCGAACCCGACAGCAGCAAAGCTGCCCACTGAATGGACAGCTTGCTATTGGCTAAGGCTACAACGGAGCGAACCCTGCTAGGACTAGCCATAGTGCTCCTATGCTGCGTGCAGCATCGCTTCCTTTGGCAAAATTGCTTCGGCCATTATTTCAGCCGCTTCGTCTTCTTCCAGCGTTTCTTTTTCTAGCAGTGCATCCTTCAGCTTATCAAGTACGGTGCGGTTCTGCTGCAGTACTGCTTCGGCACGCTCAGCCGCTTCTTTTATCAGCTGCGCGACTTCTTTATCGATCTCCTGGGCGGTTGCATCGCTGTATGGGCGCTCATGGGTGATTTTATCAAATACCATGCCGCCATTATCTTCATGGAATACTTGGTCGCGTAGCTTGGTGCCCATACCCTGCTCTATCACCATGTCACGGGCAATTTCGGTTGCCTTACGGAGGTCTGAGCCAGCACCAGTTGTAATGCCATCGTTACCATACAACAGCTTTTCGGCAATACGGCCGCCCATTGCGCGGGCCAGGATATCCTTAAACTCATACACATTAGTGTAGCTTTTATCCTCTGGCGGCAAGAACCATGTCACACCGCCGGTACCACCGCGCGGAATAATAGTCACCTTATGAACTGGGTCGCTATCAGGGAGCACGTGGCCCACAATCGCGTGGCCGGCCTCGTGATAGGCAGTCATTTCCTTTTCTTTTTCGCTCATTACCTTAGCTTTGCGCTCAGGGCCAATAGCAACTTTCTCAAACGCCTCTGTCAAATCTGCGTTACTGATGCGCTTGGCATTGCGACGAGCCGCAATAATCGCTGCTTCGTTGGCGATATTCGCAAGGTCGGCACCGCTTGATCCAGCCGTTTTTGCGGCCAGCTTATCAAGATTGACGCTATCGTCAGTCGGCTTATTCTTAAAATGCACCTTCAAGATCGCTTCACGGTCTTTGCGTTCTGGCAGCATGATGTTCGTGCGGCGGTCAAAGCGGCCGGGGCGGAGCAGGGCAGGGTCGAGTACATCAGCACGGTTAGTGGCCGCTAATATAATAACGTTCGTACCACTCTCGAATCCGTCCATTTCTACCAAAATCTGGTTCAGCGTTTGCTCACGCTCGTCGTGGCCGCCGCCCATGCCACTGCCGCGCTTGCGTCCTACGGCATCGATTTCGTCAATGAAGATAATCGCTGGGGCGTTCTTCTTCGCCTTCGCAAACAAATCACGCACACGACTTGCGCCCACACCCACAAACATTTCTACAAATTCTGAACCGCTGATGCTAAAGAATGGCACATTGGCTTCACCTGCGACGGCACGCGCTAGCATCGTTTTACCAGTACCCGGGTTACCTACTAGTAGTACACCCTTCGGGATTTTCGCACCCAGAGTTTCATACTTTTTTGGATGCTTCAAAAAGTCAACCACTTCTTCTAGATCTTGCTTAGCACTATCGTTGCCAGCAATATCGGTGAAGGTGACTCGCTCTTTATCAATACCATATAGCTTTGCCTTGCTTTTGCCGAAGTTCATCGCCTGGCTATTCTGCCCTTGGGCCTGGCGCATCATCAGCATAAAGAACCCAGCAATCAGCAATACGGGCACTACAATGGTAGCAACATTCCAAAACGCCGCGCTCGTTTCACTTGGCGCCTTATCAGAAATAATCTTTTTACCCTGCTCGTTCAGCAAATCATCTTTCAAAAGCGCACTTACGCCGCCCTGAATGTATGATTTTTGCGTCGGCTTATCTTTGCCCTTTTCGGTAAGCGTTAGGTTATCACCCTGGCCTTCAACTTTCGCCAGCTTACCAGCATTTGCCTCGGTGATTACCTGTGCAATTGGTACTTCCTTTAGTTTTTCCTGTGGCGTCATGTACGCCCAGCCAGCTAGGCTTGCCAGTATAACAATTGCCCAGAAAAGCCCTAGGCGGATAGAATTACCAAGTGTCCGTTTGGGTTGTTTTTGTCGTTTCGGCATTAAATAATCATCCTTTCGTCGCGTGATCTATAAAATAAGGGAATACTATCTCTATATCATACCACTGATACGGTGTAGTTGCGAGTAGTAAAATGCAAAACAACGCCCCCGCCCAGCTGAAGCACCGTACCTTTTTTGGCCGTTTTTATTGCCAGCAGTGCCCGCACCAGCTGCGGACGAGTGGGGCGCACCCCCGCTGCATGCTTGATGGTAGCACCGAGCAGTTCTACCGCCACTTCAGTATCCATCGCAATCAAAGCATGGCGCGAGTTAGTGTATTTTTGACACAATCTATCAACTTCTCTGGTAATCTCTCGCCGCAGTTGCAATTGCCTTGCCCGCAGCGCCAGCAGCGCCCCTTCGTCTACCTTTGCCGTCGCCAAGCGTGCCCGTAAGCGATTGCGGGTATACTTATCGCTGCGATTCGTCGCATCCTCCACCCACTCTAGGCCATGGGCGAGTGCATAGCTGTACAGCTGCGCCTTATGCAGCGCCAGCAGTGGGCGCGTCACTTCCGCCCTATCCATCACTGCCAAGCCACGCCACCCGGTGCCACGCTCTAGGTTCAGCGCAATCGTTTCTACCACGTCATCGGCATGATGTGCCGTAGCGACGCTTGCCCCAAACTTTTTTGCCTGAGCGAATAAAAAAGCATACCGCCCGTGCCGCGCTTGCTCTTCGCTCGCCTTCGCCCCCAGCGCTAGCTGCGTGCTCACGTAAGGCAATTGATATTTTTTCGCCAGTGCCCGCACAAATCGCGCATCAGCCGCGCTCTCCTCGCCCCGAATGCCATGGTCCACATGGGCAACAACCAGCTTGTGGCTCGTATGCGTCAGCATATCTAATAACACTACACTGTCCACTCCGCCACTCACTGCCACAAGATACTTCATATATCTATTCTACATGTACCGCGTGCTACCGAACGGAATTTTTGTCTTCACCACGCCCTTCATGCCCGTCGTGCTGCCCGAGTGGATGGTACGCTCGCCCCAACGGGCGTTAATTTCATCAATTGCCCACGTAACGTGCCGTTCGCGCGCCAGCTCGTCGCCGAAGAGGCTGAGCTGGCTGGTAGCGTCATCGTGCAAATGGTAGCACGTCACTGCTATCATGCTGATATCCTCTGGCGCTCCCACGAATAACTTTTTGGCAATCGCCCAGATGGCCGCGTCACTATAAAAGGGCAGGGGAGCGAGGTAGTGCGCCTGCCAGCTTTGCCTACTATACGTCCGAGCATATAATTTTACTCCCCTGGCCGCCTTATTATTATGCCGCAGCTTTGCCCCCACACCTTCTACGAGCGCATGCAGCCTGGCCACTTTTTCTTGGTGCGTCAGCTTCGGGCTGTCCAGCACATATTGCCGCCCGCAGCTTTTTAAGTCATGGTCAATATCGTCGACTTCCCAGCCGCGCAAACGCTGGTGCCACTGCTCGCCGCAAATGCTCTTAAACGCTATGTGCAGATTTTCAGCACTGGAATCCAGCATATCAAGTGGGGTATATATGCCTACGGCGTTCAGCCGATGCTCGTTGGCCCAAGCAATCCCAGTTAGATCTTTTAGCTGCAGCCCAGCAAATACCTCGCGAATATTGTGCGACGTTAAAACATCCAGTCCGTCGGGTTTATGTAAGCTGGCTGCCATCTTGGCTAAAAACCGATTAGTGCTGATGCCGACATTACACTTCATCCAGCAGCCAATCTCTTCACGCAGTCGCCGCTTGATTTCGTACCCTACTTCCACTAAATCTCTACTACGGATGTTCTCGGGCGCTTGGGAAAAATCGATCACCCCTTCATCAATACTCTTCATGCGCACGTGCGGGCTGTAGTCGTTCATAATTGCCATCAGTTTATGGTACACATAGCGATATTTTACTGGATCGCTTTCGATTCCCACCAGCTCCGGGCATAGCTTTTTCGCATCACGTAGCCGCATCCCCAGCTTCACGCCCATTGCCTTTGCCTCGTAGCTCGCCGTCACGATCATGGTGTGCTCCGTCCGCCGGTTCACGATCGCCACTGGCCGCCCGCGTAGCATCGGCCGAGCCTGCTGCTCGACCGTCGCGAAACAACTATTCAAGTCAATATGCATGATCAGCGGGCGAGTGGTATTGGGCTCCTGCCTCATAGCCTGTCTCCTTCCATTGTCAGCCGCCAGGTTAGCCGCTCGCTATCAAACTCCAGCCGGTAGTCCGCCTCTCCATCAGTTACATCAAACATATGTACCGTTTTACGGCCGGCCGCCACAGGCGTGCGCAATCCTAGTTCTGTGACTACTATTTCCCTGCCGTTTTTACGCCGGAACTTTACCGGCACGCATGGCTGGGTACTAGCACCAAATCGCGCTACTACGTCTACACGCTCGTTCAAAAAGAGTTCATCATTCATTTAGAAAATACCTCGATTATAGTTGTTCGAGAAACGATTTTCTAATTGTTCGCCCGTTTACTTAGCCCGTTCCTAGCTAGCACCCGAAGACGATGAATGAGGCTACGATGAGGGACGCTTGCTTATAAAAAAGTAGTGAGTATCATCTGCCGATACTCACTATTTTACGCGCTTTATAGCAAAAAGTTAAGCGTCTTTGGTGGGCTTTGGCGGCACTACCGTTGCTTCAGTAGCCACTTTGGCGCCAACATAGTGCACTCGGAGCTCAAACAGCACGTAAAAGCTAATCGCTGCACCGACAGCCGTCCAGAATATGCCGGTGACGACACCAAATGGATTACCCCCAACAAACGCACCCACAAGCAGACTTACCAGCCCGCCAGCGATACCCACAAGCGAAGTCAGGAATAGCAAGTTCCAGCCGCGCTTTTGCTTGTCCTTTAGTGGCTGGATGGCCATCGCTTCCAGCACTATTGTTGCCGCCATCACCAGTAAGCTAATGGTGCTCGACAAAAACAATGCTCCTCCCATAGCAGCGCCCACAAGCGCGCCCACCAATAGTGAGCCAGCCAACATTGTTGCAATCGTACCCAGTACAGCAAACACGCCCAGCGCCACGCCGATGATTACCAGCCACCAAGCATTCTCTACTAGCCACTTGGTAAGGCCTTTCGGCAAATGTGGCAAATCTTTATGTACTTTTGCTATCGCATCTTCTAGTGGTGCTAGTTGTTGCATTACTTATATCCTCCGTTATGTCTACTTTTATACTACGCTTTCTCAGTATTTTTACAATATAATTTAATTGGCTCGTTACTGGAAATTCTACTTCACCTCTGCTATAATATGCTTTGTTCTCAGCGCCGCAGGCGACACAATTTGTTGAACTTGTTTGACAAATTGAGAGGAAAAACGACGGGACAGCGAGGCTTTAGCGCTTTTTCTTTAGAAATAAGCGATGAAGCGGAGCAGTCAAAGTCTGTTTTGACGAGGCAGCGTAGCTCAGTTGGAGAGCCTTCAGCGATAAAAATAGCGATCGCTCTAAGCAACTGTTACGAAATCTATCGTAACTGCGCCAAGTTTGCACCTTTCACAAAGTTTACTTTACACGGCAGCGTAGCTCAGTTGGTTAGAGCGCGAGACTCATAAGCTCGAGGTCACAGGATCATTCCCTGTCGCTGCTACCAAAGAAAAATGACCACTGAAGAGTGGTCGTTTTTCTTTTGGTTTATATAATCCTGTGAGCCTAAGTCGCAGTAATTGCTCTGGCTAATTGGTTATTGCACTTAGATCATCCATAGGTTTGATACTGCCATAGCCACTATCGGCATACAGGTTGTAACAAACATCTCCGGCAGGATGAGCGCTAATGCTCGAGACGTAATTATACCGATAATCGAGTGCCGTACCGACGCTATCACCCTTGGTATATACATTGCGTTCGCTGTAGTTGTAGCGATCTTTCCTTTCAGTTTTATAACTTGTACACAGCTGGTAATAAAAGCGCTTGGTACTACTCGAGTCAGTACTGCTATCTGGACTGCATACGCCGGCCGTTGGACTATCTACACACAACTGCGTGCGGATATCGCTCGGGTCATAGCTGCTGTTACTGCTTGGCAGTGTATTAGCCTTGTAAGTTACTAGTTTGCTATCAATCAACTTTTGTACGGCGCTCGCCGAATACGATGATTCGCCATATGTTACATCAGATAGAGAGGCCGGCAGCTTGTTATTCTCGCTTACATAATTACGGATATCACCCGACAGCGATGGCAGCGCCTGCTCAATCAGCCGATCATCCTTAGTGCGAACCGCCTCTACCGCTGGCCCGGCTATGCCAGCAACAATAAACCCAGCGGCAACCGCAACAAATGCCAGTTTTGCCATCAATCTAATGCGTGGCTTGCTGCCAAAGAAGGCCCGTACCGCCGCTAAGCCCAGCAACACCACCACGACAAGTGCTACCAGCATTATTTGCAGTGGCCCATCAGTATCGGTAATTGGGTCACTATTCAGAAGCATATTTATCAGTGCAAACACGATAGTCACCAACGCACCAATCGCCACCAGCACAAATGGCACCACATGCAGCAACATAATGACATTCGCGCCGCCGGTCTTCTTTTCGGGTTCATGCTTGGCATAAAAGAAATCAGCTACCAAGGCAATAAGTAGGGTAATGATTACTGATGCCAACGGGTAGGCAAGCTGGCTGCCCCATTCACTGTAACTGGTGCTACCAGCCACAAAAAAGTTAATCACCACACCGGCGAGCCAGCTGGTAGACACGGCAAACCAAAACCAAAAAGCATAGGTGAGCCACTGCAACACCAATACACCACCGCTACTACTCTGCCCTTTTTGTGCGGCCTGCGGTGGGGCAGGGGGAGTAGCTATAACTTCTTCCTTCGTTGGCGCCCCAGATCCAGCAGTAGGCGACGTAGACACGGTAGGCACATCACTATCTGGTTCTAATAAATGCTCTGCATCCGTGATGGGTATGCTCTTTTTCTCGGGTTCATTCATAAGTATGCTACCTGTTTATCCTACAGGTAGTATATCATAAGCACTTCAGCTAAAAATCAAAGTCTTCGATATCAATTGCATCTTCACGCATTGCGACAAATGATCGTAAGTCGGCGATACTGCGTGGGGTGTTCCAAGTTGCTAGTTCTGATTCCATTTTTTTATTGCCCTTTGTTTGTTTTTATTGGCTTATGTATTTAATATAGCACAAACTTTACAAAAAAGCAATACCTTTATAGAACTTTTTTGACCTACCCTACCCGCTTATGGTATAAATGACACTAGAGGATGTAAAGAATAACAAACATGGATACACTCACTGCACTCGCCGTCATCGCGCTCGCCGCGCTTATTCATGCTAGTTTTCAATTAAGCGTGAGTGTTGTTACGCTGCTATCTGGGCATTCTGCTGGCAAGCGCGATACCCCGCGCAAAAGCTTGCGCCTTGTAGGCGCCTTCCTGGCGGGCGTTATCACTACCACTGCCCTACTTACCTTCACTGTTTTATACCTTGTAGATACCTTGGCTATATGGCACGACAGCATCACGGTATGGACGGTTGCCTGCGGAGTGCTTGCTGGCATAGGCCTAGTGGTATGGATATTTTACTATCGCCGCAAAGCTGGTACCCGGCTATGGATTCCGCGTGCCTTTGCCCGCTTCCTCGATAAGCGTGTTCGCTCGACCACCCTCAGCGCTGAAGCTTTCAGTCTCGGCCTCACGACCGTTATCGCTGAACTACCGTTTATTATCGCACCACTTACGGTAGCCACTTTTGCCATGCGTTCACTGCCTATGCCCCAGCAACTATACGGTGCGCTGGGTTACATAGCGGTCGCCTCGTTTAGTATCGTTGTTGTTACCATACTGATAGGCAGCGGGCATAATATCAGCCATATTCAGCGCTGGCGCGAGCACAACAAGCGCTTTTTACAGTTCGCAGCAGGCGCCGGACTGATTGTCCTAGGGTTCTTTTTGTACGTTACCCAAGTGGTTACCCCAGTGGTAGCAAGCGGAGGTGTACAGTAATGGGCCAGGCAATAGATGTCGTAAAACGCGGCGGCAAGCGAGCGTCAGAGCAGTTTAGCCGCGATAAATTGCATGCTAGTATCTACGCCACCTGCCTCAGCGTGCGCAGTTTTGATGGCCACGCCAGCGATACTGCCGACCACGTGTGCAATATCGTACTATCCTGGACTGATAATAAACCCGAGATAACCAGTGCCGACATCCGTCAGCAGGCCGCCAGAGCGCTTGAAAAAGTTCACCCCGATGCCGCCTACCTATACAAACACCACAAGCAGATCATATAAGGAGACTTCTACCTATGGCTAAAAAACACTCATTCGACTATGACCTCATCGTTATCGGCAGCGGCGCCGGCGGTTCGGCGGCGGCTACTATTGCTAGCCGCGAAGGCAAAAAGGTTGCCATCATAGAGGAAGACACCTTTGGCGGCGACTCGCCCAACTATAGCGACGTACCGACGAAAGCGCTACTACACGCCGCCCAGCTATACGACGAAGCCCGCCATGGTGCCCGCTTTGGCCTGCGCTCTAATACCCTAGGCTATAATTACCCTAGCCTTCGCGCCTGGAAAGACCTAGCCGTCAAGCGCACCGGTGCCGCCGGCAACCGTAAATTCTACGAATCACAAGGCATCGATACCATCGAGGGCAGGGCGCATTTTCTCTCGCCTCACGAAGTTTCTGTTAATCGCAAACACATCTCAGCTAGCCATTTTTTGGTCGCCACCGGCTCTACGTGGGTCGCACCGGATATTCCGGGGATCGATAAAGTTCCCTACCTCACCCCGCGTACCGTGCTCGAGTCTATCCGCCCGCCAAAAAGTATCTACATTATTGGTGCCGGTACTATAGGTGTAGAAATTGCCCAGCTACTGGCCATTTTTGGCACGAAGGTGTACTTGGCTGAAGTAGCCGCACGAATTTTACCGAAAGAGGAAGAGGAGGTCGGCGAACTATTCGAGCGCACCCTCCGCGAAGGAAAAGGCGTGACCTGCCTGACCGGCACGCGTACCGTTGCTGCAGTAAAAGATGGCCTGGGCTACCGCGTGTCGTTCCTGCGCGGCGGGGCAGAGAAATCCGTGCGAGTAGACGAAATACTCGTAGCGACTGGTCGCATGCCGGCCGTCGACCTAGGGCTCGAAAACGCAAGCGTGCAGTACGACCCGACGGGCATTAAAGCCAACGAATTTTTGCAAACCACCGCCCGCCATATCTATGCTGCCGGCGATGTATTAGGCCATTCTAGCCACACCCACACGGCGCTACTGGAAAGCCGCATTGCCGCCCATAATTTGTTCCATAAAACCCAGCTGAGCCCCGACTATACCGCGACGCCGCGCCTGACATTTACGCACCCTGGCATTGCTACCGTAGGGCTTACCGAAGACGACTGTATTAAACGCGACCTACATGTTGCTACGGCATTAGCACCACTGAACATCGTGGCGCGCTCTAATACTAGCGACTTCCGCGACGGCTTTGTAAAGCTGGTCGCAAATAAAAGCGGCGTCCTGCTGGGTGCTACTGTAGTTGCACCCCATGCCGCTGAAATTGTCCACGAACTAGCCCTTGCCATAAAATACGGCATGACCGCCCGCCAAGTAGCCGAGACTCCGCATGCGTTCCTTAGCTGGAGCGAGGCGGTACGCGTTGCTGCAGGCAAGTTAGTAAAGTAATTTACCTGCCGTAGCAAGGATACGCAAATGCGCAGCGGCAGAGGTGCGCCCGGCCCCGCGCATCGCCTGATCAATCAATGCCGTAGTGAATAGCGGTATGTCCGCATTGGGTATATAGAGCTGCGCGCCTTCACTGCTCGCTACCGTATCATACTTGCCATATACCTGCCGAAAGGTGATGCCATCTGGCGATGAAGTAAGGCAAAGGCGTGTCGGTGACTGGGGCTGCACTCCATACCACTGCACGCTATGATCGTATGTATCCTGCAGTGCGTCCGCGAGCTTCAATGCCTGCTCGCGCCCATTACCATGTCCTGCATCACCAAAGTTACCCAGATAGTGCTGACCGCTCCCTGCTCGTGTAGTCGCATCGTTAATTATGCGGACAATCAGCGCTTCGCGCTGGGCTTTATCGGGTAGCAATAGTACGTGTAGCAGCACGTCTTTCATAATATCGGGCTCCGTAGAGTGGTATGCCGCTAAGTACTCTGGGCGCGGTGTCGATGGGTAAAAATCAAGCGGCTGGCCATCTGGATCCACAGGCACACCATCCGGCCTAGGACGTAACGCTATCCTAAAGTCGCCATGAAAATCAGCACCAACGTATACATCCTGGGTCTCGCCACCACTTGCTAGCGAAAAACTAGGCTGCGCCATATCAAGTGTAGTGATATGCGAACCTGCCTGCTCACGCTGCAAGCAAGTAGCAAGTGCGGCACCCGCAAAACGGCATGTATCTAGCGTCGCTTGGCCCTGCTGATCCAGCACCACATCTGGGTCTACGCGCAGTAGTTCTAGTGCTGCCGCACCACTCAACACTAACCGGCTCACATAGGTTTCCGGTAAATGAGTGACGACGTTTGGGCCGTCAAATAGGCCGTCGGAGGCGACAGAAATACTACCACTTGGGCGTTCTGGTGTCGGTTCGTTATCATCTCGTAAGTTGGCGCTGTGCACTGAACGAATCTGATCGGCAAGGGGGAAGCGCGGTAGCAACTCGCTGCAAAAATGCTGATAGTGTTCAGTAAAATCATCTTCGCTATATCCATGGCTCATCGCCCACTCAAGCGGAGAATCAAAATCATAGCTAGTCTTCTCCATTATCTTTTTAATAGCCTGTCGAAGCGGCTTATCTGCCGTTAGGCGCTGCTCGCCGGTTGCCGTAAGAGAAAGTGGGCTGTATTCTAGCATGGTGTGCTGATTATAACACTGTATACACTTGCCGTGAAAGCATGAAGTAGGTTTTTATGGATGAGGTTTGCCAGGCCAATACTGGCGGGGGCAGGATTATCGGCAACAAGTTGCCTCCTCCGTTCGTTCACGAAAAAATGTAAACACTTTTTCGCTCCACTCTCTCCGCGAACCTGCGACTATTTTTGCTTCGCAACAGGTCGCAGGTTCAATCGGCACCAAAACCAAGAAAATACCCCCATCTTTCGATGAGGGAATTTTCTTGGTTGCCCAAGTGGCTCTGCATTGGAACCAAATCTGTTCAGAAATATTACGATGGAAGCAGCTAACAGAGACAAGACCAGTGGTTACATAGACACCCGTACAAGATTAATGTTCTACATGTTACTTGTAGAAGTCTATTGAAACCTTTTTATTCATTTCGGTCGTAAAGCCATTCCAATTTCCCTGAATTTCAATAGGCAATGTAGTTGGCCAATTAATATCACTTTTCGCATGATCAGGCCATAATTCTCGTAATAGGTGTGGTTCTTTAGGATGTAGAAATACATAACCCTCATTTATATCGGTGCCGAGCATATAGAAGTAAACATGACCAACCACTAGTGCAGCCGAAAACACCTTTTTGCCAGAGTTTTGAGCGATACTCATGACGTATTTATCAAGTGGCTTGCATTGCACCTTAGTCGGTTGCTGAACGACATAACCAGCCGCATGCTTGCCACCAACGCCGTATGCCTCTTCACGAAATCCCAAGTAAACGGTTAATTCTGGCAACAAAGCGTGGATGTCAAATAAGCGTCGAGGGATCGTTGGCGGGATGTGATTAGTGTTATCGGAGTTAGCGTACTCAAGGACAATTAATGTTTTTACAGCCCAGCGGGCTAATATCGACTGCTCTTCAAGATTTAATGTTTTACCAACACCAGGCCCCGTAATCATTGGTCCCAAGATCTTCGCCGCTTCAGCCTCGACCTGCGCCATCCATCCACTGTTACATGATTCACACACAATACGTGCCGTCTGATCAAATGCCTTAGCGACAAACTGAATGGAATCACCATTTGCTTTTTCTATAACATGCAGGCCACCAGCCATCTCTCCCCAATAACCCTGAAGCCATTTAGGAAGGATATGTTCTTTTGTAAGATTTGTTTTGCCACAAAAAATGCACGATCTCATTACAGATAATTATGCCTCACATTTCGAATACTTAACATACTGGAGCAAACGACCAGTAGCATTTCAATATCACAACAATGATTTCATAAAGAACTCTGTAAAGTGGATAGTACACGTCCATAATAACGGGTAAGGGTTTTATGTCTCAAAACGTAAAATTAATGTATAATTTATGATATGAAAACGTCAATTATGCACGTCGCAAGGAAGCTAATTGACCTCTCGAGTGCCCCTATCACACCCCTGAAACTGCAGAAACTTACATATTACTGTCAGGCTTGGTCATTAGTTTGGGAAGAGAGGCCTCTTTTCGATGAAGAATTTCAAGCATGGGCAAACGGCCCAGTGAACCAGGAGCTATTTGCCAAGCACAAAGGTAAATATATACTTGAAGATAATTTTCTTGCCGAATATTCTAATTACGACTTTAATGATGCCGATATGCACACTATTCAAACTGTGCTGAACTTTTATGGCGACAAAGAGCCTTTCTTCCTTAGTGAACTCACACACAAGGAACGTCCGTGGAAAGAGGCTCGTGGAGACACCCCACTCGGGGCTCCATCAACTTCAGTTATAAGCCTCGATTCAATGCGTGAGTACTATACCGAAATCTCAACACGATAAAACAAGATGTCCACCACCAAGATCCCAAAAATTTCAGAGAGTATCTCAGGTAATAAACAGCCTGTCGCCAAAGAAGCTTCGGATAGCTACTTTCATAAGGCACCTTCCTGGAGATTCTCTAAAGCAGATCACGAACATTCAAAGTGGTCAGTACTTGATAGCCACGAGGATATAGTCTACGATCCCAACGATCCAAAAGACACCTTAATACTACACACATTTTCAAAATCTGTTGATGCGTCATTACTTGAGTCATTAAAAAGCAGAGAGACTATGACTTGGGGTGCTTTACTTACCCAAAGTGGAGGCAGAAAACATGGAACAAACAGCCATCATATCCCCATGCATAAATTGATAAAAGAAGCACAAGGCAGAGCTACCGAATTAGGCATTTACGAGGATGAGCTACTCTCTCTTCGACTAGACGGCACCCATCGAGTTTTCGGTATCCTTACAGATGGTGTCTTGGACATCATCTGGTTTGACCGTGACCACGAAATCTGCCCCGTGAATAAATAATTAAGGATAGTTAGAATTCAAGACATACTCCCTGGAATCACTAGATACTATCATTGTATAATCCTATACAGGTATCACTGAAGTTGATATCTAGTAGCATATAATCGACTTTGCGTGGAATTCCTTCCACGATCAATAAAAATGTTTCTCCCATACGCCCTCACGTTTCTTCGCTGGGTTTTCGTATGTTCATCACTATCCAATTGACAATGGGTTTGCGATAGGAAGGGTTACATGCTACTAAATGGCAGCTTCAAAACGCCCGTTATTAGAGTGTCAAAACCGTGAACAATTAGCGGAATTGCTTGAGGTGGACATATCGACATTAACTTATTTTGCATATGGTGGCGGCAGAAAATATAAGTCATTCAGTATACCTAAAAAGAGTGGCGGTGTTAGACGAATCTCAGCTCCTGTCGGTGGCCTAAAAGAGATACAAAGAAAGCTAGCCAGTCATCTGACAGAAATCTACCCAAACCCCGTATACGTGCATGGATTCATTGCACATCGATCAGTCGTCACAAACGCAACACCCCACCTCAATAAAAAGCATGTATTCAATATAGACTTGAAGGACTACTTTCCTAGCATCACGAGCAATCGCATTATAGGGCTACTACGATCTAAGCCTTTTAATTTCAATGATCAGGTTGCTTCAACGATTGCTGGACTAACCTGTTCTGAAGGGTCATTACCACAAGGTGCTCCGACATCGCCTATTCTTGCCAATATGATAGCTCTAAGAATGGACAAGGCATTGCGCAAGCTATGCAAGCGTGACCATGTATCTTACTCGAGATATGCAGATGATTTAACATTCTCTTCAAGCAGATCTCTTCCGAAATCTATATTATTGATTGATGAAGATACGGGTGCTGTTCTAGTTGGGGACGAGTTACGTGAAATTATTACCGATAACTACTTCAAAATAAATCCCGCCAAAACAAGACTTAGTCGCAATGGACAAGCGAAGTACGTTACTGGAGTTAAGGTTAATGCTAGTCCAAACCTATCACGCAAGTACATTCGCCAAATTAAGAATATGCTCCACGCATGGGAAAAGTGGGGCACCGACAGAGCGCAACAAGAATTCAAGGACAAGTTTGGTGGTGAGAATAGGAAGTTTCAAAACGTACTCTGGGGTAAAATTGCCTATCTAAAAAGTATAAAAGGTAATAATGACCTTACGTATGCCAAGCTATATAACAAATTCGTTGAGCTTGAGGGAGAAGGCAAACCACAAATACCTATTACAGAGCTCGAACGGTTACACGGAATGGTCTATGTAATTAAATCAGATGCCGAGCAAGGTACAGCATTCCTGTTGAATAGCAGATGGTTTTTAACATGTGGTCATGTTGTGGCTAGTGATAGTACTGAAAATTTCTATTTCCCCTACGATAGATGGTCACCCTATGATCGAAAGAGATTCACGGCAATTGACGAAACTCGCTCCTCTAAAGATGAATTCGACATAATTACGCTATCTTTTGACTCAGAAGATGAACGTATGGTAAATAATTCTTTCGAGCTCGCGCCTGATAATTTTCAGGTGGAAGTAAACATGGAATTTAGAGTAGTTGGATTCCCTGCTTATCGCTCGGGCTTTAAGCCGCACGTATTACCTGTAAAAGTGGTTGCAATTAACCAGAATGGCTCATATATGCATGCGTATGTAGATCAAAAACTCTCTGGAGGTCTAAGTGGCAGTCCTGTAATCGATAGTAATAACCGTCTTGTTGGAGTCGTACAAAGAGGAGAAGAAGCAACCACTCTCGACAACACATTCTTGCCGATACAAGAACTTAGAAAATACATTTCTTCACTAGAAACCTAGAGATCTTCATCAATCAGCTTCAAGAATGCAGTTAGGTGCATGACTGCGATAAGTGAATTTATGTTCGTATATTGTTTTTTAGATACTGCATGGGCAGTAGCGTGTCGAGTGTACTGTCGTGGTATATTTTCACTTACTCCATCAGGCCAATATTCTGCATAAGATCCCCATACACCACCAAAGACAAGTGCTGCACGCAGTGGATACTCTTTCCAGCTTATCCTTTGTCCGTTTCTATGGTTAGTTAGCTTTAATCTGGAATCATTATCGAAAAGTCGTCTTATGACTGAGTCAATAATGTTCGTACTTAGTGCCTGGCTTGATCGCCAATGACCCATCTTAATCGATTCAGCTGCCTCAATAGCAAAAATCTTATATTCATGTAGCTCCTCTTTCTTCAGAGAGTTTAGCTCCAGTAGACACGAATTGATAATTCCTTTCCTATTGTTGTAGAGGATCTTTCTGCGTTCATTTACAGTGTCTGCTGCAAACATTTTATCCAGCACGTTGCGGGCAGGAACCCATGCCAAGGGAAGGCCTTCATCCAACAATAGAGTCTCGAGATTTTCTGGCAACAAGAGAGTCTTGTCACCTCTCCAATTAGGGGGATGGCTCCACTCTACAATTTTTCCAAGGTTTTTCGTAATCTCCGAAAATCGCTCAGCCCACATATCATTTAAAGGTTTAACTATGTCCTGCAGGAAGTTTGCATGTCCTTTAGTAGCATCCAAAAATACTGAATTGATCGTAGGACTTAATGCTTCTGTCATTGTTTTAGCTAAGTTAGAAAAAGCTGGAGTAGACAGACCATCAATGGTTGGTACTAGTGTTTTAGAAATTGAACTCATTAACTCTGACGTATGCTTAAGTTCAGGCATAGAGCTAGCCACTATTCTATTTATCGACTCGGTCAATTGCCGAGTCGCATCAAGCTGTAACTGTGGTATTTTAACGTCAATTATCTCATTTATGCGTTCTTGATCACTCTTTTCCATTCGATACCTATAACTCCCTTTGAATAAATTGTATAATACAAATGTCTAAGTCATTGAGTAACGCATTTAAGTTGCGGTGCTTTATGCACGGTAAAGCTTTGAAAACGGCACCGTGCAGAAACATTTGAGCTTTACAGCTTGAGTGCGGATCAATGGCTTAGACACCTAGCACGGTGTCGTTTTTATTTCCGACACAGAAATGGATTGATTGTATGAAGCAAACTGAAAAACAAAACAGTGGATGGACATGGATAATGATAGTCATTATCATCCTGGGTGGACTTTACTTAGTCTCTCGACTACAAAACAGCGATGCGTCATCTCAAGCAGATAAAGTTACCAAGGCTAAGCAAGCATGTCGATGGGATGGACAACGGCAAAGCTGGGATGCCCAAGCCATGGCTACATGCGACAAACTGGGAACCCCTGCTTATACAAGTAGCACCAATCATTACTACGAAATGTACAACGCAAAGTTGAAATACGGATTATAAACGATGCAGTATGCAACAAATAAGATCATCGATCGTAAAATCCTTATAACAAAATTTGAAATTATGCTCTATGCTCTACCTGATGATTTTTTCGTCTACGTAGGGACTGGCGGCGAACAACTCTCAAGCTCGTACAAAGTGACTCGTAGTAGAAAAATGTTTAACATTTCGAGTGATCCTAAACGGTATCGACAGCTAGTTAGTCCTACTGAGATGTATGACATTATAAAACGCCACCTAGAGTACGAAATAAACGCTCTCAAATCACTGGAAAATAGCAATAATGACACAGGTCAGCACAGCAAAGACCGTCTCAATGAGCTGGAGGAAATGACAAGAATTTTAGAGGATTTGAAGCGTCCTGAAACAAGACTGCAAACATTACATAGACTCCAACCAAGATGGACACCTAGATCGGACAAAGAGGATGACTTATACGATGAAGCAGTATCTTTTGTTGCTCGAACACAAATTACCGACGTGACATCGATACGTGATCAGCTATCTATTGGAAGCTCTCATGCAGAGTCAATTGTGCAGCGGCTTGAAGGTGAAGGATTGGTCAGTACGTTAAATAGCAATGCACTGAAAAGAAGAGTTTTAATCACTACTGATGACCTACGTAAAAGAAAAGAGTCGAGCAAGTCTTAAGACTAAGGCCATCTACAAAGCAAGCAGGTGAACACCTGGTTTTCTCAACATTAAACAGGGGAAGTAATGCCTTTTTGTTGTATATGACACTACAATACTCAACAGGGTTATTCCGTCCTCAAAGCAAGACGGTAACAAACTCTCCTATCCCCTAAACGAGACAAGAGTTGGGTATAATAAACCCTAACATGACCGACACTCTCCATAAGAAATATATCGATAGCCTTCGTGGTAATCAGGATGTTTTCTTGATCGACACAATGCGAAGCCCAGAGTTTCAAGCTATCAAAAAGAAGCACCTAGCGAACGTCTTTACGGGTATTTATGGGCTGTTGCGCAAGGTTGATGAGAATGATGAGTCAGGGCAAAAGGTATTGGCTTGTGCAGATGAAGTCAGCGACGTGTTTAAGATAAGTAAGGCTAACGCCGTCAGGCTATTGCTTACCCCTTCCGCTCCTGCTGTATACGGCATGCAGTACACACCGCTAGTACAACAAGATGGTAGCGACATACTGATACGTATCGGGCAGAAGACAACACGAGAAGAAGTTATGAAAGTATGGAAGTACGTAAAAGACTTACAGAAGATGATGGGTGGATCGGGTAGTAAAACATCAATCAATCCAGAACTGGCTTTTTGCGTCCATCGACAATATGTCCTCAAGGGCAGAAAAATGAAAGACATTTTTGATGATTATAGACAGCAGAAGCTAGAGGGCTATGATCACAGTCCGACAATCGAAGACGAAGACGAATTCAGGAAACGATACAATAAAATTGTAAAGGGGCTATAAATCGACTAGATATCCACCCCCTGCCTTCATTGGTAGTTCTAACTACTATCAATACATGGATAATACGTCGCTCACGAATAGCAGCAGCCCTATGAAACCAGGTGCTTCTTTCGTCAGTGTTCAGAAAGCTCGAAGAATATTAGGATCGCTCGCAAATCCTATGACAGATGACCAAGTCAAAGATCTTATTTATTCTTTACATCTGTTAGCAAAAGAACAATTAGTATATAATGGTTCCAAATATGACACAACGGGATCAATTACGAACCTCTCATAACAAGCGTGCTCTCGCATATATTCGCATATCAAGCCAACGTCAGGTAAACGGCGAAAGTCCTGAAACTCAACTGCAAGCAATAAACAATTTTGCAGCCAATAATGACATCGAGATTGCTAAAACATTCTATGACGAGGCTAAAAGTGGCAAGAATACAGACCGACCCGCACTTAAAGAATTAATACAATACGCTGAGAAACACAAAGACGACATCGACCACGTAATCGTCTACAAGATGAATAGAGCTTCTCGTGATATGACAAGCTACGTAACAGGGTTCCTCCTGCCCCTAAAGCGACTTGGTATATCAATACGCTCTGCTACTGAACCGACCGACGACAGTGTATATGGCCAGTTTATGGAAATGTTTAATGTGCTCGTTGGCCAGATGGATAACGAGACAAAGCGTGCCTTTACCGTAGATAATATGACGAACCTATCTCTACAAGGTTGGTGGCAAGCTCCAGCAATGGTTGGCTATGATATTCATAAGATACCTAATGAAGTCGGTAAGCTACGACCGACACTCAAGCCGAACTCTATGGCTCCGCTCGTCAAGCAGGTGCTAGAACGCTTCTCAGAGGGTGATATAACGAAAGCAGAGCTTACTCGCTATGCGGCCTCCATCGGATTACGCAGTAGGTATGGCAAAAAGCTAAGTGAAGACCGCATACACGCAATGATAAAGCACGCTATATATGCGGGTTATGTTGCCAATAGACAGACAGGCTGGGAGCTAGTAGACGGCAAGCACGAAGCAATCATCTCTCGTGACACTTACGAGATTAACCAGAAGCTTCTATATGGCAACCGCAAAAGAGCTGGCGAAGTTCGTCAGAAGTTTAATCCCGACTATCCACTCAAAGGTCTCGTACTATGCCCTAATTGCACAAAACCTCTTTATGCGTCTGCACCGAAGACTGGTGCAGGAGGTAAATCACCACGCTATCACTGCTCCCGCTCTCAATGCAAAGGTAAATATAAATCAATCAAAGCCGATGTAATGCACGATGATTTTGAGAAAATGCTGCAACGTATCACACCCGATGACAGGCTTTTGGCTTTATATAAAGAAGTGCTCATTACAGAAGCTGCAAATCAACTAGGTGGCCTCAACGGTAAGATTAGCAAAGCTCGCAATCAACTCGACACTATCGCAGAAAATCGTCTTAGTGCTATCAAGAAGTTCAACGCCGACCAACTGACCGTCGATGAAAAAACAGAGCTAGTAAATGCATACGATGATGACAAGGTAACAATAACCAACGAACTACGCCAGCTAGAGCGTCAGCAGACAATACGAGAAACCGATATAGATGTTGCTCTCGAGATTATGCGAGACGTAGATAGGCAGTGGCTGCTTGCTTCACCAAGTGCTAGGGTAAGGTTCCAAAGCATATTATTCCCACAGGGGTTGGTGTACGACCACGAGAACCATAGGTTTGGAACCAGTCAAATAAGTCCACTTTACAGAGTAATAACAACTAAAAAAGACTCTCCAGAGTCTGAAAAGTCTTTCTTGGTTGCGGGGGCAGGATTTGAACCTGCGACCTGTTGGTTATGAGCCAACCGAGCTGACCGGGCTGCTCCACCCCGCGATACTAGTTATGATTCCGGTCTTGTTGTGTATTGTCATAACCAAGGTTATGAGCTAATGTTGTCTACCCGGGAGCTGACCGGACTATTCCGCCCCGCGATACATATACTAGCTTACCAGATAACAGTTAGCCTTGCAACCCTTTAGCACTTTGGCCGGTAAGGAACAGGAGCCACTGTTCAATATTCGTACCTTTAGCCACCTGCTGAGTGCGCGTTACCGCACGCTTTTCATCCGCGGCATCCTGGTCGCGCACCGCCTGACTATTGGGTGGTAACACTAGGACTTTTTCACCCGGCGCTACCAGGCCGAGGCTTTGACGCGCAGCAAGATCCTTGTATTCGTCACTTTTATAATAGTTTTGCTGGTAGCGTAGTGTCGCCACTTGCAGCTCCGTCAGCTGGAGTTCGCGGGTTTGTTCGTCGACTGCCTTTTGCGCGGCAAAGTTAGTTTGCATTTGTGTGACAGTACCCCATGCCCAACTGGCGGCAATAGCAAGCGCCACCACCATGACGATGTTGTTAAGGGTGCCATAGGTACGCCACAAATGACGCACGCGTTTTTGGATATCCATAAGCGGCATATAGTACTAGTATACAAGATGTAGCCCTAAAGGGTAACATGCGCTATAATTATACAAGTAACCTCTGGGGGCGTAGCTCAGCGGTTAGAGCAGCGGGCTCATAACCTGTTGGTCGCTGGTTCAATCCCAGCCGCCCCCACCAAAAAAGCATCTTATGAAAATGAGGTGCTTTTTGTATCCAATAACTACTGAGCTGCGTGCTGTGGATAAATTTCATAATTTACCATAAAAAGTATTGTATATTCAATTATTTAATGTAAATATGTATATATTAATACTAATTATGCATAAATTTATACTAAATATGTGCATAAGAAAGCGGAGGGAGTATGGATACTGGTGACACAGCATACGTACTAGTGTCGGCCGCCCTGGTCATGCTGATGATTCCTGGGTTGGCATTTTTTTATTCTGGCATGGTAAGGGCCAAAAATGTGCTTGCAACGGCATTGCAATGCTTTTTTGCGCTCGCAATTGTGTCGGTATTGTGGGTTGCTCTAGGCTTTAGCTTGGCCTTTGGCACCGATATTAACGGCTTAATTGGCGGATTAGACTTTGCGTGGTTTAATAATGTCGGACAAGCACCAAACGCTGAGTTTGCGGCCACAATTCCGTTCCTAGCATTTGCTGTGTTTCAACTGTTCTTTGCGGCAATTACTCCAGCACTGATAACGGGCGCCTTTGCCGAGCGCATGAAATTCTGGTCATTCGCTCTCTTTAGCGCACTGTGGCTGCTCATTGTGTACGCTCCGCTCGCACACTGGGTGTGGGCACCTGGTGGCTGGATCCGCGAAATGGGCGCGCTCGACTTTGCCGGCGGTACGGTCGTGCATATTAGCGCCGGCATTGCAGCATTGGCCGCGGCAATGGTAATCGGCAAGCGCAAAGGCGTCAAACTGCCAACAATTACTCCACACAACCTGCCCTTTACCATGCTTGGCGCCGGACTACTATGGTTTGGCTGGTACGGCTTTAACGCCGGTAGTGCGCTTGGCGCAAACGGGCTGGCCGCTAACGCAGTGGTTACCACAACTGTTGCAACTGGTGGCGCGATGCTTGGCTGGGCAGCTGTTGACTACCTGCGTCATCGCCGGGTCACTACACTTGGGGCAGTCAGCGGTGTTGTAGCTGGGCTGGTCGCGATCACCCCAGCAGCTGGCTTCGTGAGCCCGTCATCCGCCATCATCATTGGTGTTGTGGCCGGTATTGCCTGCGCATACGCAGTAGGACTTAAAGCAAAGTTTGGCTACGATGACGCGCTCGATGTTGTCGGCGTCCATGCTGTTGGTGGTATCATCGGCGCGTTACTGATAGGCGTATTTGCCGATACCGCAATTAACGAAGCTGGCGCCAACGGACTGCTATTTGGCGGCGGGCTCACCTTGCTAGGCCACCAGATCGTCGGCGTAGTAGCCGCCGCAGGATTTGCCTTCGTAGCAAGCTGGGTGTTACTAAAACTAATCGATAAAACTATCGGACTTCGTGTCAGCGCAGACGACGAAGCACTCGGCCTGGATAAAGGCCTGCACGCCGAAGACGGCTATGTATTTACTGAGCCAGAATACGTTGTGGTAGCGCCCGCCAAGCCCAAAATGAAGAAACGATAGCACTATAACAACAGGAGATACTCAATGGCAGAAACAGCATTAAAAAACTTCCTCGAACTTACATATGAAGATCTCGAAGCAATGAACCTTACAGCGCGAGACATCAAAGATCCAGCTCGTGCAAAAGCGGTTCACGTAAAATACCTCAGCGATGAATCGCGCATTAAAGCGGTGACGGTATGCTTTTCAGATATCGAAGGCCGGCTGCACATGCTCGACTACAGCAAGCCGTTTTTCCTTGACTCGCTCGATAATCTCACCTTCGACGGCTCTTCAATTCGTGGCTTTTCTGAGCTGCATGAGTCAGATTTACGCCTCGCAGTTGATTGGACAAGTATCACCTTTTTACCTTCAGATATTTTTGGAGCAGGCAAAGTGTTGGTATTTGCCAATATCTGCGGCCGCGACCTCACACCGCATGAGTCGGATTTTCGCGGGCGGCTACAAGCCTACGCCGAAGCGATTAAAAAGAAGAGAGGACTGGAAGCCTTTATGGCTCCAGAAATTGAAGGCTTCCTGATGCAAGGCGTTGACGCCGAACAAACCTTTGATAGCAAAATCGGCTTTAGCCTCGCAAGCACGGGTGGGTACTACCATTCACTGCCACTCGACGGCTTGCGACAATTTATTGATCGCACCGCCGAGGCAATTCGCGCAATGGGCTTCAAAAACGAAAAAGACCACGCCGAAGTCGCACCCTCGCAGTTTGAAATTAACTTTAGCTACACAAGCGTTGTCCGCGCCTGCGATCAGATACTGCTGTATAAGCTCGTCTGTCGCCAAGTTGCCGAGCAAATGGGTATGACGGCGACCTTTTTGCCAAAGCCCAAGCAAGACATCAACGGCAACGGCATGCACACGAATATCTCCCTATCGAAAAACGGCAAGAACATTTTCTACGATCAAAAGGGCCTAGAGGGCCTCTCTAAAGCAGGTTGGGAATTTGTAAATAAAGTCCTTAATCGTGCCCCAGACTTGTGCCTGCTGATTAACAGCAGTGTCAATGCCTACCGTCGGCTCGACCCAAACTTTGAAGCACCCAACCAGATTAAGGTATCAGGCAGCGACCGCGGGTCGATGATCCGTATTCCACTGGCCAACGAGCGGACAGCACGCATTGAAGTGCGGTCGGTGGCGCCCGATGCCAACCCCTATCTTGCATTGTACGGTATTGTTACAACCGGTATCGACGACAGCTTGCCGGCCGACGATAAAAGCGACAAGCGAGCGCGCGTTCGATTCCTGCCGGGGACAATCGGCGATGCAATCCGTATCTTCAAGGCAAGCGACTACATGACAACGCTGCTCGGCGAAAGCGCCAAGGGTAAATATGTCGACTGGAAGGTTGAGGTTGCTAATCGCGCCCCGCGCGAGCTAGGTACTGCCGTCAAGGGCTCTGAGGTACTGTATCACCACGAAGTGACGAATCAGTACCTATGGAATAAATTTTAGTCGTCACCCCGTGCGAACTTACCGCTGCTGTGTCGGTAGTATGCCCATCACAGCAGTATAGGCCGTAGCAAGCGGCATGGTGTCGTTGAGTTTTTCTATCCGTGCCCACTCATCTGCGGTAGGCTCGACTGGCCATGCCGTTATTTGTGGCATATCGATATGCTTTAGGCCCGCGCTTGCCTCTTGAGGAGTTAGCATAGGCTGTTCATCTGGCAACATACTATGCCGTGGCAGCTGTGCCTGCACCGCTGCATGACCCATCGACACCTTGTCACGCCAACCGTGCTCACGCGCCTCTTTGTTGGCGGCATTGTGGCGAAAGCGAATCACATCGGCAGCTTGCTGCGGACTAAGCTCGCTGCTGGGTGGCATATTCATAATTCCATTATACCACAAGCATGATAAAAAGTCAATCATGCATCAAAAAAGCCCCTACAGGGCGAAACCTCCGGACATGGAGATAACGGGGGACCCTGCTGGGGCTAATTTGGCACCTGTTTGTTTTACAATTACTAGCATACTATACGTTTGACAATTAGCGCAAGCATTTTATCAATAAGTTTTCCACACCCAAAACCCCAGCTGAACGCTGGGGTATAGCTGGGTGGAAGTAAGGAAATTACTTCTTTTTAGATACGGTTAGGAAACCGTTGCGTGGGTTTTCTTTTACTACGCGATCTTCTGGAAGATCTACTGGGGTACCCTTAGCGTTCTTTTCTACCTTAGCGAAGAAGTAAATCGTCTGTGGCTTGCCGCCGCGAAGAGTAACTTCAGTCTTATGTAGGTAGTAGGTTACACCCTTTGAGTTTGTGTGCTTGTAAGCCATGTGTGGTTATCCCTCCTATTAGCGTCTTACAGAGTAATCTTAGCCTAGGCTACCGCTCCGTGTCAACACTTTTCACCCCTATTCGCATAAAACAGTAGTGCTATACTTGGCGGTAGTGGTATCTCAGTAGTAGCCGTAACACTAGTGCAATAACTATCCTTACCACAATTATTACCGTTAGTAAAATAGATACGAATACCGACCAGCCGGCAAAGTCTGGCGACCAAAGCGGACTCGTAAAACTATAGCGATACAAGGCCGGATTAGGCATTTTGATGGTACCAGGGTCGACCACGAGCCCTTCACGGCTGAGCTCGCGCAGCATACAGTCTTGATAGGCTTTGCTATAACCGCGGCTGTGCAAATTTGGGTTGCATATCGCATCGGCGCGCGCCTGCGGCGTATCGTAGCCATCTAAGTCGCCGCTGGCTAGCGTCACCGCCGCCTTTACATCACGGTTATACTGTTCTTGCAGGTACACAGCGCCAGGGTCGGCGTTCATATGAGCACTAACGTAGCGCTGCAAGTCGTATACTCGCAGAGCAATCTCTTCGCTATTGCCTGTTTTATCCGCCCCGGCTATAGCATCACGCCGCTGTATCATACCAGTGTTATTAAGCCGCAAAAAGGTGGCAGAAATAAATAGCGACAAAATGAGCAAAATAAATAATTGCCATGTTTTTATGGACTGGACATGCTTTAGGCTCTGACGAATCGTACGCTTATCTGACACGAAAAACTTCCCACCTAGTTGGTACTTTATAGTGTAGCAGAAATTACCTGGCAGCGCGACGGCAAACCAACATGATCAACTCGTAGCCGGCCGTAAACACGAATAAGGCTGCCATGCCATTTTTATCGCCGAGCAGCTGCAGCCCTATATATAGCAGCCCGCAGGCGAGTGCCGCCCCAAATGCCAGCATGATTTCGGCAAACATAAGATACGTGATACGAAAGCCCGAACTATCAGCAACGTCAAATAGCACACGGGTGAATGCAAGCGAATACGCACTAGTAGCAGTTTCGTTGGCAACACTCACTCCCATTACGCCCGTAGTGGTGCCGATAAAGGGGCGGAACAGATGCGTGATCGTGTTGCCAACAATACCCAGCACCAGCAGTACGTCGCCTTTGTGGCGGTCTACTAGCCGCCCAAATACCCACGCAGCAACCATGGACACCGCTACTCCCAGCGACGCCAGACCACCAAGTGCCATGTAGATGTTTTCGTGCAGGCCGGCAAAGATGAACACGGTCATGAATAGCGTCCACACCATGCCGCTCACAACGTAATCCACCCCGACCACAGACTGCGAAATAACACTTGGTAGCGCCAAGCGCCACGGAAAGCCACTGATACGTAGCTTAACGCGCGTAGCGGTGGGTTCGACACTCGCAAACAGCGGCAACGCACTAAAGGCAAATAGTACAGCAGCAAGTATGATGGTGGCCTGTGGTGACCACATGGAGGCGATAATGCCACCAACGATAGGGCTGGCAACACGGGCAATCTTTTCAATTACCAGCATGGTACCGATTTCGCGGCCGGCACGCTCAGCATGCTTTACCTTGCTGAAATCAGTAGTGTAGGCGATGTCGTAAGCTGCTGCCGATAATTGCTGGAACAACCCAAACGCCGCAATGGCCCACAAGGCATTGTCCCCTGCAATAGGTACCAGCGCAAAGGCTCCTAGCGAGGGAATGCGCAGTAGATTTGCCAATAATATACCGTGCTTGGGGCCAAAGTAGGCGATAAATTTGGCTGCCACGACCGCAAATGGAATACGCAGTACGTAGAACACCCCGTAAAACAGCGCAATGAATGACAGATCGTAGCCTAGCTTGTACAGATATACGGCAGCAAACAGATTGACAATGTTAATAGCAAACATAGTGATAAGCCGCGAGGTGTATAGCTCGGCAATTTCATCAAACGAAACACTGCGCCAATAATGGCGCCTCCGGAAGACGAAACTGATGAGCTTTCTGAGCATTGTCTATTTTTGCCTTATTACCTTTTTAGTGTAGCATAAGCGTCGTGATAAAATAAGGGCATGAACATCTACTTTTCCGGTATTGGGGGCGTAGCGCTTGGCCCACTAGCTGAGATCGCCAGAGACGCTGGCCATACGGTAATTGGCAGCGATACTTCGGCAAGCCTTGTGACTGCGCAGTTAGCGGCAAGCGGTGTAACCATAGGCACCGACCAATCTGGCAAATTCCTCTCTGACTGCCACGAGCAAACGCCGATTGATTGGGTGGTGTATACCTCTGCCCTATCGCAGGAGCACCCAGAGCTAGAGTGGGCGAAGCAGCTGGGGATTGCGCGCATTACCAAGCGCAATGAACTGATCGACCATCTGCTGCAAGAAAACAACCTGAAAATGATAGCGATTGCCGGTACGCATGGCAAAACCACTACCACCGCCATGATGGTGTGGGCCTTCCAGCAGCTTGGTATCCCCGTCAGCTACTCAGTAGGCACCACGCTCAGCTTTGGCCCCAGCGGCAAGTACACGCCCGGTAGTGAATATTTTATTTACGAATGCGACGAATTTGACCGTAATTTCCTGCACTTCTCGCCGCACCTATCACTTGTTACTAGTATCGATTACGACCACCCTGATAGCTACCCCACCCAGGCTGATTACACCGGAGCGTTCACGCAATTTATGGCACAATCCGGCCAAGTGATTATGTGGGCACGCGACACTACCATTAATGTAATGGTACCAGGGAGTGCCTGGCTACTGAATGATGGTGAGGTGGTAGATATTCCGCTGGCTGGTGCGCACAATCGGGCCAATGCAACACTGGTAGCAAAAGGCTTTGAGTACTTAGAGATTAGCGACGAAGCAAGTGCGGCCGCAGCCCTGAGCACGTTCCCTGGCTCTGATCGTCGGTTTGAAAAGCTTGCTGATAATTTATATAGCGATTACGGCCACCACCCTGTCGAGGTTGCCGCTACCCTGCAGCTGGCACGCGAGCTATCCGACCACATCGTGCTAGTGTACCAGCCGCACCAGAATACCCGCCAGCACCAAGTACGTAGCGGCTACACCAGCTGTATGGAGCTGGCCGAGCAAATTTACTGGCTGCCTACCTACCTAGCACGCGAGGATGCGAGCCTTGCGACACTAACACCCCAAGAGCTTACTGAGAACTTGAAAAATCGCGATAGCGTGGTGTATGCCGACCTGAATGATGAACTATGGCAGCATATCAATGAAGCCCGCAGCGCTGGCAAACTCGTGCTTTGTATGGGTGCCGGCACTATTGATGGTTGGCTGCGGGATAAGCTAGCGAGTTAGCAGTCGCTATCACTACGGTGTAGCATACGTCACACTCTGTTATTGTGATTGCATATTATAGAATTTTATGTTATAATGGAATTATACATCAACCGATGTACATACGCTCCTTCACAGAATCGGGTGATACAAATGGCAAAAGATGCCGAGCTCGACCGCCTCAAGGCGGTGCAAGACCAGGCATTTCGGCGCAAGCAGGATGCCTATCCGGCGCAACAACGCGCCTGGGAAAAGCGCTCTAGCGCACGAGACGCGATGAATCGTGCGTTCGAGGCCAAGCAGCGCGCCTACGACGCACAGCAATCAGCGTGGCAGGACTACCAGCGAGTCAAATCGTCTAATGGTCCGCGCATTGATTCGCTCAACGCGCAACAAGAGTCAGCGTTTCAGAGCATGAAACGCGCCTACGACAACGCCTCGTCTGCATACAGCCAACGAGACGGCGCTTCTGCTAGTAGCTACGCGGCCGAGGGTCGTGGCTACAAGGAAGAAGCCCAGCGGTGCGTGGCCGAACGGCGACGGTTGGTTGAAGAAATTCGATCAGCCCGCAATCGGCTGGAGCCGTACCAGCACGCGTTCCAGAGTGCCAAGGTCGAGTTTTCTCGCACCAAGGCTACATTCGAGGCCGCAAAGTCCGAACACGAACGCGCGCAGGCCGAATTCAAGCGCCGCAAGGACGAGTTCGACCAAGCCGTCAAAGCGTTTCGGGCTCGGCTGACGAACGTCAAAGCCGAGAACAGGAAGTGCAGCGACGACAAGCGCTCGATCGCCGAGAAAGCTGGTGTACCGCTTCAGTACCGCGACAAGGTGTGGGTATCCACGCAGTCCGATGGCACGACCAACATCTACTTCGGTGGAGTTGGCAAGCCGGACGGCCCAGGGCACGGACACTACGTCCTCGATCGAAACGGAACCGTCACATACAAGCGTGACCCGTTCGACCCGCATGGTGCGCAGAATTTCGAAGGTCCAGGCAAGGATGGCCACCGTGGTGGCTTCGGTAAGTCGCAGCACGGCTGGATTGGCGATACTCCTGTCACGTTTGCGCTTGGGTGGGGCACGAAGCAGGGTCACACCATGATTGCTGATGGACATCTTGACGATGCCCACTTCAGAGATCACCATTACCACGACCACTACGGACCCGGTGATGGACCGCACAACAACGGAACTCTGAGGCGCAAGTACACTGGTCCTGGAGCGTGACAACATAGACCCGAGCCATGTCTTTAAACTGGCTCACTTTCAATATGTACTATAATAAGAATTAATATGACATTTACCTACGAAGACCAACTGCAATACGCAAAGATAGCTCTTGCGTTGTTTGAATCTGAAAAAGTGAACCCCAAAAGTCTTGAAGCAATCCTAGATTTCGGTGAACTGGTTAATAAATATTCTGGAGAGAACAACGCATTAGTTTATGATGCCATTGAGTATATTTATGAGCAATTACGCCTGCTGAAAAACGAAGATGGCGCATATGACGATGTCGAACTTCGCAGAGAACTTGAAGAAAAAATCGGGACTATGTAATCTCATGCTCCGCGACTACTGCATCATCGAAAGCTGGCGCCCCACTGACGCCGTACTCGGGTAGTTCGTCATCAAATAAATTACAACGCCCTACTTGACCACCCGAAACTCTTCAAAGAAGAAATCGTC
>JBLMYW010000028.1:0-4929 GCA_050258515.1 Acidobacteriota bacterium
AAAGGCAGCTTCCGCGACAGTATCAGTCTGCTTGACCAACTGCGCAGCCTGACCGACGACACCATCACACCACAGTTGATAGAAAGTGTGCTTGGCCTTGCCGATGCCGAAACCGTACAGCAGTTGCTTGAAGCGTACGAAACACAAGATATCACCCGTGTAAGCACGCTCATCTCCGAGGCAGAATCACGTGGCACACCCGCCATCCTGCTCGCCGAGCAACTGATTGTCACAATCCGCGGGCAAATTATCGAGAAGCCACAGCTACTGCCGTTGCTCGATAAATTACTCGATATTTCGCGCAGCGCTTGGCCGCATGTCAAGCTGCTGACGGCGCTAGCGAGTAATGTCGTGGTGACTGCGGAACCGACTCAAGCGGCTGACGGCGTTAAAAAATCTGCTACGGCTAGCGAACCCGCTGACGCGAGCGACCTTTCATCCGAGGGGCTAACCCCGTCTCCTGCGCAGCCGGAGACACGCCCCGAGGGGGAAACGGTCGGGAGCAAGCAGCGGGAGAGCGGGACGAGCAAAGAAAAAACTGCGCCCACACAACAGCCAAACGCTGAGCAGCCCTTCCCATGGCAAGACTTCCTAGCCATCATCAAGGAAGAAACAATCGGTGCCTACAGCTACCTAAGTAAGTCTGGCCATCAGTTCGATGGCACCACGCTTACCATCTACGCCGGCAAAGCGTTCAATAAAAAACAGCTCGATAAAGCGCTGCCGCAGCTTGCCAGTGCGCTGCAACACGTCGGCGTGAGCGACGGCACAATCACCATACTCGCCAGTACCGCGCCCGCCAGCGATAGCCAAGCTGCCAGTATTCTTGCTATGATGGGTGGCGGAGAAGAGGTAACGCTGTAATGGCCGAGAAAAAAGAAGTAGTTGCCGGTAAAGTGCCGCCACAAAACCTAGATGCCGAAATGAGCCTACTAGGCGCCGTTTTGATTGACGACGAAGTAATTGCCGACGCTTCGGAGCTTGTAAACGCTAAAGACTTTTACGACAAACGCCACGCGATTATTTACGGCGGTATGATGCGCCTATATGAGCGTCATAAGCCCATCGACCTACTAACGCTAACGGATGAGCTAAAAAAGAAAGATGAGCTGGAAACGGTAGGCGGCTCGGCTTATTTAACCGAACTGACCAACTACGTGCCTACGGCTGCTAATGCCACTAGTTACGCCGAGATTGTCGAGGCGAAGGCTATCCGCCGCCGTCTCATAAAAGCTGGCACCGAAATCGGCGAAATGGGCTTTGATGAAGACGCCTCGACACAAGACCTGCTTGGCAAAGCCGAAGCCGAGCTATTTAGCGTCAGCGACCAATCGCTCAAGCAAGATCTCGTCAGTATTGAAAGCATCCTCACCGAAAGTTTTGACCGTATTGAAGAATTACACCGCAACAAAGGCCAACTGCGCGGCATCCGTACCGGCTACCGCGATCTTGATAACATGACCGCTGGCCTACAGCGTAGCGACCTTATCATCCTGGCAGCGCGTCCGGCAATGGGCAAAACGACGCTAGTGACTAATTTGGCCTACAACGTAGCGACCATTGCCAAGCAGCCGGTACTCTTCTTTAGTCTGGAAATGAGTAAAGAGCAGTTGATCGACCGTATGCTGGCCGACGCTAGCGGCGTGGACAGCTGGAATATTCGTACCGGTAATTTAAGCGATGAAGACTTTAGTAAAATATCCGAAGCTATGGGTGAGATGGCCGAAGCGCCAATCTATATTGATGACACCCCAGGCCTCAGTGTGCTCGAAATGCGCACTAAAGCCCGCCGCGCCGCCCATGACCAGCCACTCGGCTTGATTATCGTGGACTACCTGCAGCTGCTACAGGCCAGCGGCAACCACAACGGCAACCGTGTGCAAGAGGTGAGCGAAATCTCACGCGGACTTAAACTTATTGCCCGCGAATTGAACGTGCCGCTAATAGCGCTAAGCCAGCTATCGCGTACCGTAGAGCAGCGCACGCCGCCAATCCCGCAACTTTCAGACCTGCGCGAATCAGGCTCTATCGAACAGGACGCCGACATTGTTAGCTTTATCTACCGCCCAGGCTACTACGAGCCGGACAATCCTGATGTCGCCAACATTACCGACCTCATTATTGCTAAGCATCGTAATGGCCCGGTCGGCAAGGTACAGTTATACTTCCACCCAGAGCGCCTGCGCTTTATGTCGCTCGACAAGCGCCACGAGTAGAGGGAAGTGGGGCGGCTTCCATGCTATAATATTGTAAAGATGAAAGCAGTAACAGAATACACCCTGTACGCTAAGCGCTATTTGATTGGCTATTTGCTGGTACTCGCGTTATTCATAGGCATTCTATCTATTGCTGCCTTTTACGTACCGGGCGCCTTACGCCAGGGGGAGATGCAATCAGCGCTTACCAGCGGTGCGCTATCAATGCAATCCATCACTCCGGAATCGGTAGTAAATTTACCGTATTATATATTGCAGCGCCTTAGCTTCATGGCGTTTGGCGTTACGCCACTTACCATCAAGCTACCTTCAATTATCCTTGGCGCCCTCACAGCAATCGGTATATTTGTCCTAACGCGTATCTGGTTCCGCCGCAACGTTGCCGTTATCACCACCGCTGTAGCTATTGCTAGTACGCAGTTCTTGTTTTTGCTGCAAGACGGCACCCCCGCAATAGTATTCTCGTTTGTTACTGTATGGCTACTGGCGGCGAGCACTCTTGTAACGCGCAGTAAACTATTTACCACATTCTGGAAGGTAGTCGCCTGTGTACTCATGGCGACCGCAATGTATGTTCCGCTCGGCATCTACGTCGTACTTGCCATTATTATTACCGCTTCGCTGCACCCGCATATCCGCTACGTTATTCGCCGGGTACCTAGGGTGCGCTTTACTATCGCCATACTACTCGGCCTTATTTCAATTGCGCCGCTTATATACGCCATCATTATTAAGCCGTCAGTCGCGCTACTGCTCCTGGGTATTCCGACCGATGGCATTAACTTGCCCGCATCGCTAATGACAGCCGGGCAAGATTTGTTTGGATTTTTCTCGACCTCAAACAGCCACTTGCTGCGTCCACTCTACCCGCTAGCGACGACGCTACTAATAATCATAGGGCTTTACAAACTCTTGACGGTTAAATATACGGCGCGAAGCTATACCGTACTTATACTTGGCGCGTGTCTTACCATTCTTGTAGCCATTAACCCCCATCATGTGACAGCGCTTTACCCGATAGCCGTACTGATGATCGCAATGGGCATTGCAACGCTGATTGTGAATTGGTATAAGCTCTTCCCGCGCAACCCCTATGCGCGTGTTGCCGGCTTAGTACCAATTACCATATTTGTGGTTGGCCTAGTGTTCTCTGGCCTTATGCGCTACATGAACAACTACACATATAATCCGAATATCCTGGGTGCGTATTCTACCGATTTAAAGCTACTTGACCGAACCCTCTCACGCACTACGGACACAAAAAAGCTGCAGTTAGTCACGGCACCCGACGAACTGCCATTTTATGGGCTAGTGGCACATTACGACAGCCGCTTTAGCGCCAGCACATCTCCCGATCCGCAGGCAACCACCCTCGTGGTAACTAAAAAATCTCAGCAAAGTGGTATTCGCCCAGAAATTCCGCTCACAGATATAGTCACTAGCAAAAAAGCGAATGATTCTGACCGCTTCTACATCTATAAAACTACCAGTAAATAAGGTACAATATAGATAGAAAGATTTATTGGAGGAAATTCACGATGGCGTTAGACCAGATGAAGATGCTGAACGACCTGCGCAAAGCGCAAAATGCCCTAAAGAAAGAAATTGTGGAAGTGGAGGCCGGTGACGGTGCCGTAGTAGTGCAAATTACGGGAGAGCTAAAGGTAAAATCAGTAAAGATTGACCCGGCCTACGTTGATCTGGACGATATTAGCCAGCTAGAACATTGGATTGAAATTGCTATCCGTGACGGTATGGCCAAAGCGCAAGAGATTGCTGCCGAAAAAATGAAGCCGCTCATGGGCGGGCTAGGCAAGCTAGGCCTCTAAAAAAGTACTGCGCTCGCATGTCGCAACTACTCCCTACAGCTCTTACTAAGGTAATCGATGAATTAGGCCGGTTACCGGGTGTTGGCGCGCGCACCGCCGAGCGGTATGCGTATTATTTGCTGCGCGGTGATGAGCGCAATTCTACCAGCCTGGCATCGGCTATCGCTACACTGCATGCCGGTGTTAAAACATGCCCGGTAACGTTTGCGCTTATCGACCCGGACGAAGACGTATCTCCACTCTATTCCGGCACTAACCGTAATAAAAAGCTGGTAGCCGTGGTGGAAGAGCCGCTAGACATAGTGGCGCTAGAGCGTACCGGGCAATACAAGGGCACGTACCATGTACTAGGCGGGGCAATCAGCCCAATAGATGGCGTGGGGCCGGAGCAGCTGCATATCCCTGAGCTACTAAAGCGTTTACAAGACGACGGCGCAGAAGAAGTGATCATTGCCACCAACGCCAGCGTAGAGGGTGAATCCACCTCATTGTTTATCCAACGGCAGATTGAGCAAGCCAAAATTGCTATCACCGTATCACGCCTAGCACGTGGCATACCGGTAGGTGTCGATCTAGAATACGCTGATCAAATCACCCTGACGCATGCATTAGAGGGGCGGCGAACGCTCTCGTAAATAAAAGACGCCCCTGCCAGACATGTCGTAGCACATCCAACAGGAGCGAGTAGTAGGGGATAGAAATCAGACGCGACACCACTCGCGCGCCCACATCAGCACGTTTTCGCGTGCTGCCAGCAGCAGCGCTTCGCGGTGCTCGTGGTACCAGCGGTCGCGCCGACGCCGACCGACGCCAGGGATTTCGTCGTCCTCCCACTCCGGGTCAACGTACGACTTCTCATGGCCTCTGTCGGCCATGATAGCAGC
>JBLMYW010000029.1:0-5900 GCA_050258515.1 Acidobacteriota bacterium
GTTACTTCTACCTCAGCGACTTGCTCGTCGCCATGCAATACGCGCGCCAGGACGCTGGCTGTTACTTTGCCAGTGGTCACCTCACCACCACAAATTACTTCGTCGCGCGTGGTACGGAACACACCCTTTACCGTTAGTTTACCCACCTCAGTTTCTACCACCTCCGGCGACAATAGCTGCTCCATGCTCTGGCGGGCATCATCGAGCAGTTCGTAAATCACACGGAATATGCGTACCTGTACTTTATCACGCATTGCAAGGCGCTTGACGGCTGGCGGCAGTTCGATATTAAAGCCGTAGATAATTGCATTCGAGCTTGCGGCTAGGCGCACGTCGCTCTCACTAACATTGCCTACACCGTTACCAATAATACGCAGGGTAATTTGCCCCTTAGTATCTACCAGGCGCAAACTATCCATTACAGAAGTTAGCGAGCCCTGTACGTCGGCTTTTACGATGACATTCATTTCCTCGGTATCGTGCTTTTGGGTCATAAGCTTTAGCAGGTCGGCACCTGTCACATTCGTACTCGCCGCATTGCGCTCAGCTTCTATCTTGGCGCGCTCGACCATTAGGCGAGCTTCTTTTTCATTCTTTACAATTGTAAAGATGTTACCAAACTGCGGCAGCTCCTTAAAGCCGGTTACCGTTACGGGGGTAGAGGGCCCAGCCTCTTTAAGTGTTTTACCGGCAAAATCAAGAAGGGTGCGTACTTTACCGTAGGTAGTGCCAGCAACCAAAAAGTGCCCTGGCTTCAAGCAGCCTTGCTCGACAAGCAGGTTTACCACCGAACCCTTGCCCTTTTCCATATGCGATTCAATCACCAACCCCTCAGCAGGCACGTCGCGATCCGCCTTTAGCTCTTCCATGTCCGCTACAAGTAGCACTGAGTCAAGCAATGTATCAATACCCTGGTTCTGCTTAGCACTGATAGGCACCATAATCGTGTCGCCGCCCCATTCTTCAGGGTTTAGCTGGTGCTCGCTTGCTAGCTGCGCTTTCACCATATCTGGGTTAGCGCCCTCTTTGTCCATTTTGTTGATTGCCACTACTATGCGGGCATTAGCGCTACGAGCAAAACGGATTGCTTCTACCGTTTGCGGCATCACGCCGTCATCGGCAGCCACCACGATGATAACGACATCCGTAAGGGCCGCGCCATGCTGTCGGAGCGCTGCAAACGCTTCATGGCCTGGCGTATCAAGCAAGGTGATTGCCCTGCTGTCGCGGATAGTCTGGTACGCGCTAATATGCTGGGTAATACCACCCGCCTCGTCTGATACCGTCTTTTTATCCAAAATGGTGTCAAGTAGCGTAGTTTTACCGTGGTCAACGTGGCCCATTACTGCAACAATAGGTGCACGTTCGGTCGCTTTGTCTGACGGCTTATGCAACCGTTGCACAACTGCCGCTTCAGCCTCTTTCCGCTTTAATTCTATCTCTAGGCCGAGTTCTTCTACGATAATTTGTGCCGTTTCAAAATCAATCCGCTGGTTGATTGTCGCCACAATGCCGTTCTTGAACAATTCCCCGACAAGCTGCGTGACCGGCAGGTTTAGGGTTTCCGCGAGTTCGCCTACCGTAATCGAGTCGGCGATAACCAAAACTTTCTTCTCTTGGCTACTCATCTGGTTCTCCTTTCTGCCGGCAGCTTGCCGGATCAATTATCCATGAATTACATGGTTTTTATTTCTTGGTTGCTTTATCAGCTAGGCTTAGGCTGATTTTGCGGCTTTCCTTATCGATGTCCAGGATAATGAACTCTTTGCGCTCATTAAGAGTGAATACCTTTTCAGGGTCAACGTCGTTGCCGCCACCGAGCTCAGAAATGTGCACGAGTGCTTCAACGGCAGGACTGATCTGGACGAATGCGCCAAATGGCGTAATACGCGTAACGGTACCTTCTACTTTGTCGCCCTTCTTAAACTTATCAACTTCATCAAGCCATGGGTCTTGCGTAAGCTGCTTCATACTAAGGCTTAGGCGCTCTTTATCGATGCTGATGATCTTTGCTTCGATAGTTTGACCAACCTTTACGTAATCGCTAGGATTGTTTACGCGCTCCCAGCTAATTTCTGAGATGTGCACCAAGCCTTCAATGCCGTCAACGTTCACGAATGCACCGAAGTCTACTACGCCGGTAACGACACCACTCACGGTATCGCCAACCTTTAGGGTCTCAAATCGGGCAGCAAGGCCGTCCTTAATAGCTTCTTTTTCGCTGAAAATCAGCTTGTTTGCCTTGCGATCACAATCAAGGATGCGTACCTTGAGCGTTTGGCCGACAAGTGCGTTAAGGCGAGCCAAGATCTCATCTTTATCAGCGCTACCAACACGTGGGTAGTGCTCGGCAGAGAGCTGACTTACTGGTAGGAAGCCGCGAACGCCTTCGTATTCTACCAGCATACCACCGCGGTTTGCATCGTATGGCGCAACCTCAATGATTTCAGCTGCGTCCATCTTAGCTTGCACCTCTTCCCAGCCGCGGTCTTTTGCGGCCTTGCGAAGGCTCAGCAGGCTGTAGCCGTTATCTAGTTCAGTATCTACCACGCTAGCAGTTACTTCGTCACCCTCGTTTAGCTGGCGACTAAAGCCAACCTCGCGGCGAGGGACAAAGCCAACGCCTTGTGCGCCCAAATCAATTAATACTTCGTGTTTGCGTACCGTTAGTACGCGACCCGTAATCACTTCACCCGCCACCAGCTGCTTTACGCTATCACCGGCGAGTAAATCGTCCATTGTTACCAAGGCTTTTGCCATATAAGTTTATTAGTAGAACACCTTACTAAAAGTGTTGCTACCAAAACTCCTCTCTTAAATTTATTATTATTCTTGGCGCACTCAAATATAGACTGCGCCTAGATTACTGTCTATTGTACATGATTTTACAGATAAAGTCTAGATAAGGCGACGTGAGCGCACATACGATAAGGCTGCGCCCGCAAGAAGCATGGCGCCAGCTGCTGGCACCACCACTTCTTCAGGGCCGGTAGCCGGCAAATGTGAAGCTGATGACGCAGCCGAGGTCGCTCCGTCTTTAGCGGTAGTACCCGCCGAATTGTTATTGGCAGCTTGCTGCTCACGGGCCTTCTTTTCGGCAGCCGACTGAGCTTCTAGTGCCTCTTTTAAGCGCTGTTCGTCGGTTTTGTCACTACTGGTATCTTTGTTGGCTGCGCCATTTGCAGGCTCAGTATCTTTATCTGATACTCCATCGGTAGCGCTTGGCACTGATGAGCCGTTATTAGTGGCCAGTTGCCCCATAGAATTACGCGCCACGTAAATACCGCCCAGTAGCAACGCTACGAGCAATGCTCCCACCAGCACAAATCCAAGTATATTTCCTTGCTCACTTCGACGTGCCATATTACTTCCTCTAAAATTACTATCTATAGTGTACTCTGTTTACCTCTATTCTGCAACCGTGACACAAATCACCGCCAATATAGCCCGGTTATGCTACTATAAGGTCATGATATTAACAATCGATACCGGTGGGACAAAAACGCTTATTTCGTCGTTTGAGGGCAACGGCAAAATGGGTGCATCGATTAAGTTTCCTACCCCTGCAAACCAAAAAGACTATGTGAGTGCCCTTCGCGAGGTAGTGCGTACTAACTATGGGCACGATAAAGTCGAGGTTATCGTACTGGCGCTACCCGGCATAGTAAAAGACGGCGTAGCTGTATGGTGCAACAACCTAGGCTGGGCTAATTTTAACGCCGCAAAAGAACTGCACGACCTACTACCGGGGGTTCCGATACTAATCGAAAATGACGCCAATCTCGCGGGACTTGCAGAGACACGCGCCCTGAATCCTGTGCCAGTATCGTCACTCTACATCACCGTTAGCACCGGCATTGGCAGCGGCGTCATTACCAATGGCTTTATAGATCCAGGAGTACGCCTAAGCGAGGCTGGCCGCGCACTGATAGAATATAATGGCCGCGTACAACAGTGGGAAACCTTTGCGTCAGGCCAGGCAATCGTAAAAGTGTACAAAAAATTTGCCCGCGACATTACATCAAAGCGTACGTGGCGGCAAATTGCCGACCGAATTTCGCGCGGACTACTGGCAATCATCCCAACCCTGCAACCCGAAGTTATTATTATCGGCGGTAGCATTGGTACATACTTTAGCGAATACGGCGCAACTCTACGCCAAATTCTTACCGAACACTTGCCGGCGCATATTCCTTGCCCTAAAATTGTAAGAGCGCAACACCCAGAAGAGGCAGTAATATACGGATGCTACTACTATGGAAGAGATTACCTCTCTAGCAAAAAAACTAAAAAGTAAGGCTACCAGGCTCAAGCACTTACACCATCTCACCCTTCATCAGGGTGAGATGTTTGGTTGGGACGATACCGCTTGTGCTATTACCTACAATCCAAGTGCTCCAGATGCTGCCGCGTACCTTCTGCATGAATTTGGCCACGCGGCACTTAGGCATACCGGCTATAAATACGATATCGACCTAATAAAAATGGAGCGGGCAGCCTGGGACAAGGCGCTCGCCATGGCTAGTCAGTACAAGGTATCTATAAATGAAGGGTTGATAGAGGATGCGCTAGATAGCTACAGGGACTGGCTGCATAACCGATCACTTTGCCCCGCCTGCAATGCTACTGGCGTACAAACAAATAACAGCTACCGATGTATCTCCTGTGGCGCCAGTTGGCGCGCGAACGATGCGCGCACATGTGCTTTACGTCGCTACCCTACTAAAAAACGCCCGTAATACGGGCGTTTTTAGTAAATACACTGTAACAATTACTATTTATCAGCAGTTTTCTTAGTGCGGCGTGAAATACGACCGCCCTTGGCGCCTGCAATGCGAGCAAGCTCTGGGTTAGCGGCAAAACCGCCGGTATTACCGTTGCGACCGCCCTTAGCACCAATCTTTGCGTAAAAGTTTGGATCTTTTTGTAGATTCTTTTGTGCAGCCTTAAGGCCGCCAGCTTTAGTACCTGCCATTAGTAGGTTCTCCCTTATGCCCCGCCAGGGGGATAAATTATATTAAAAGGGCTTCGCCTATCTACTGATATCACTATCTGTAGATGGTTCGAAACCCTCACTTTTACCTCACATATGCTATGTGTATGATTCTATATTAGCACAAACGCTTCAAAATGTCAATGGTTACAAGTAAAATTATTATGGTATAAAAAGTATTGCACTTATGCATGTGGTGCGATATTATAGATATGCACCTGTTTGAACTCTTATAAAAATCTATGAGTTCACCGCAACAAAAATTGTCGTGCCTGCGAGACACGACAAAATATATAAAATGACCCGCCTGCGAGACGGGTCATTTTTGATCTCAAGACTAGGTAGTGGATCTAGTTCAGCATTGCCCTCATGGCTGCTCTGTGGTGCGGGAAATTAAAGGATGTATAACTACCCAGCTCTATCACCATACTCGGTATACCCTGTCTGCTATACGTCCAGTCTTCATACGCACCGGTAATGTCGTATTCAAATCCACCACCAGTACTATAGGTTGTATCACGATAGCCTACCATGGATGCGTACCTAGCAGCATAGCCAGCCGAGTAGCCGCCCGGGTCACCCACTACCAGGCTGCCGACCGCATGAAAGGATAGTAGTAGCCTCGGGCGCATGCTAGTAGTAAAATTGGCCAACGCCCTCGCCTCTGGCTCCGACAGCGGCTCGCTGCCGCCACTACCCGTGCTAGTGCCATTTGAATTCTCCGAATCGCTGACCCAATTGGCGGTAGGGAAATTACGATTTAAGTCTACCCCTCGCGAGTTAGTACGCGTGCCAGCAGCTACGCCATCAGGATTAATCGTTGGCACTACTACCACTCGCTTACCGGCATACAGGCTCGGATTTGCCTCTAGGTCATCAATCCAGGCCCTCATAATGCCGCTTGAGC